>NZ_JAUMSQ010000066.1:0-34999 GCF_030519285.1 Mycolicibacterium arseniciresistens | reverse complement strand
CCTACGTCCCGCCGGCCACCCCGCCGGTCCCGGCGGTCGAGGGCACCCCGCCCGGCTTCGTGCCGGGCAACCCGGCCTATGTGCCACCCGGTGCGGGCACCGTGCCGCCGGTCCAGCAGCCCGAGCCACGTCTTCGCGACCGCATCATCGGGCGGCTGCCGCTCATCAACCGGTTGCAGGGTCCGGGAGGGTAGCGGGTCTGTCGGTGGCCTTCGGCAGGATCGCCTGCCATGAGCCAGTCACGACGGTCACTGACCTTCACCAGATCCGCAGCGGTGGTGATCACTGCGGGTATCGGTGTCGCGAGCTTCGTCCTGTCCTTCGCCGCGCTGCGTGACCTGGCGGCGCGAGCCGGTGTCCCCGGGCAGCTCGCCTGGCTGTGGCCGCTGATCGTCGACGGGACGATCCTGCAGGCGACGATGGCCGTGGTGGTGCTGGCCGGCTATGAGGACCAGGCCCGCAGCCGTCGCTACTTCTGGACCGTGTTGACGTGCGCGGCCGCCGTGAGCGTCGGCGCCAACGCCCTGCACGCCGTGATCCCCGCAGGCGCGCCGATGAACCCGTGGCTGGCGGCGGCGATCGCCGTGGTGGCGCCGGTGAGTCTGCTGGCGGCCACGCACGGGCTCAGCCTGCTCAGCCGCATCCCTGGGCCTCCGGAGGCCGGCGGCGCCGGTCTCGACGACGAACACGCGTCCGTCGCGGCCGACGCCACCGTCACCGAACTCGTCGAGGAGCCCGTCGGGCAGGCGTCGGCGGACATCGGCATCGCGGCGCGCCAGCCCTGGGAGTCGATGGCCGAGGCGATCGCCTCGCGTGACGACCTGCGGGGGCTGTCCGCCGACGATGTCGCCGGCGTGCTGCACCTGAGCTACGAGCGAGACCACTCACCGCAGGCCATCGCCCGTCAGCTCGGGTGCGACCGCCGGACGGTGCTCCGGATCATCGATGCGAGCGCGGAACTGCTGCGGTCGGGCGACGTCAGCGTGGAACGCCTGGCGGTGTAGGCCCCTCACGCGCCCCGGCTGAGGCGGTCCAGCACCGCGTCGAGGCTGACCACCTCGTCGGCGACACCCTTCAACTCCCGGGCCGTGGCGTGGTCCCAGAACGCGACGGTGGTCGGGAAGCCGCGCGACGACAGCGAGTGCACTCCCGGCGTCAGCTCGCAGTCACCGGCGATCACCACCGCACGGTCGCCGGGTTCCATCGCGGTGAAGGAGTGCTCGACGAGTTGCGTCGCGATCATCACGTCGAACTTCGTGGCGGTGTCGCCCGGCGCCTCCCGGTCGAAGACAACAGCGTCCACTCCGTCGAGCGACCAGATCGTGTCGACCTGGTGTGGCCGGACGCCGAAGAGCGAGGTGTGCCCGCCGCGCTCGGCCTGCGGGCACACCGCTTCATACAGTCGGCCGTAGTCGAGGTTCCAGGCGCCGTCGACGATGTCGCGGCTGATCGCGTCGTGCAGCGAGGAGGCGAAACCCCGCCGGACAGCCGCGAGCCGCTGCCCCTCCCAGCAGACCGAGGGTCCGTCGATGTACACGAATCGGCGCATGGCGTTCGTGACGTTACCCGCACCGCCTGGACTAAGAATTCATTGAGAGAATTGTCGACCGCGATCAGCGGGACCGTGTGCGGCCGGCGCTGTGACCTGCAGGCATGCCGCCGAATCGGTCGAATGATGCGAAAGGTCCGATTCGTTGTCGTGACAACTCCGTGACTCGACCGTGACATTTGCTGGAATTTGCATCTATCGTGCATCGGGTGGGAAGGCATTCGGTGACCGCCGACCGCCGACGGGTGTCGGTTCTCCTCGGCGCATTCGCTTCCCCGGCCATCGTCTTCATGGGCGTTGGGGCCAATCTGTCGCCCGACGCCGAACGTCCCGAAGCCCAGGTCGCTCCCGCCCCCGAGCCGGCCGCGCCGTATGGCATGGAACTGGTCGCCGGGGCCGCACCCGCGCTGGCGTGGATGCCCGCGTCCGCCGATCCCGTCGCCGTGCAGCCGCCCCCGGCATCGAGGTACCGGATCGTCGACACCGCCAAGGCCGAACGGATCCTGCACGCCGGCGACGCCCCCGAGAGCGGCCTTCAGGTCAAGACCATCCTGGCTGCCCGCAGCATCAGCGCGGCCTTCCCGGAGATCAATCAGATCGGCGGCGTGCGGTCCGACGCGTTGCGCTGGCATCCCAACGGTCTGGCGCTCGACGTGATGATCCCCAACCCGATGTCGGCCGAGGGCATCGCCCTCGGCAACGAGATCGTCGCGTTCGTCCTGAAGAACGCCGAGCGTTTCGGTATGCAGGACGCCATCTGGCGCGGGCGCTACATCACGCCGAGTGGGGTGCGTAACGGCGGATACGGCCACTTCGACCACGTCCACATCACCACCACCGGCGGTGGCTACCCGACCGGGGACGAGCTGTACTTCCGCTGACCGTCAGGACGACCCGGCCGGCGGCACCGGCAGCGTGCCCATCGGCCGGCTGTAGGCGGATTCGACGATCGGACGCAGGCGGGCGTCGTCGATGACCTTCTGAGAGTTCGGCGTCCATTCCTGCGTCACCATCGGCAGGAAATAGGTGGCCGGAGCGCCCAGGATGTAGGTCGCATTGCCCTCGACGAACACCTTGTTGGCGGGATCGTTCAAGCCGATCTTGCTGTAATCGCCGTGCACCTGACCGAGCTCGCCTTTACCGCCGACCACCGTTGCGGCGCTGCGGTTCTTCTTCGCCGCCGCATTCGACAAATCGTTCGGGCAGTCGGCGTAATAGTCGTACTGACGCGCGATCACTTTGACAGTGAATGGTGTGTCGTCCGGGAAATTGTTGCCGCCATAGGCGGCCACACATCCGCTGTCCGGCACATTGGCGCACCCGTTGTACTTGCTCTCCAGGTCGCCGGTGAGTACGAACTGCACCGTCGCCGGGTCCACGGCGCTCGTCGGCCCGTAGCGCCGCAGCCAGGCATCGATGACCTGCGCGCCCTGGCTGTGGCCCAGCACGACCTTCTGTCCGGGCGTCGAGCGCAGTGCCTGGTCGAGATTGTCGGCGCCCTTGTTGGTGTTGGTGGCGCCGGGGAAGTTGTTGTACGGGACCTTGACCTTCACATTGGGTGCGGCGAAGAGCTCGCCGCGAAGCCAATTGGACGGTAGTTCACGGAAAGCCGGCGCCAGTGTCAGAACGGTCGACCCGCCCGGTCCTGGTGCGGCGTGCGATGCGGCCGGTGCGACGAATGCCGCGCCGGTGAGCATCATGAGCGCGAGTATCGCTGCCAGAATTATGCGTTTCACCGGTGCCCTCCCTCACAGGTGTCCCCGGAATTGCGGGTGCCCGAATGGGCACCTGCCTGTATAGCTCTCTTCGGCCGTGATTTCGGGGGCAGACATTCGATGGACATTGGACTGACGCCGAATCGACATTGCGCTCGGAAAACACGACGGCCCCCTCGTCGCCGAGGGGGCCGTCGCTACCAGCGGTTCCGAATCAGCTCTCGGAGCTCTCCGACTTCTTGTCGTTGTCGTCGGACTTGGGCTTGTCGTCCTTGGTGTCGGTGTCGCCCTTCGCCTTGTCGTCAGCGCCGTCCTTCGTGGCCTCCGACTCGGTGGTCTTCTTCTTGGGCTTCAGCGAGTCCGTGAAGCTCTTGACTCCCTTGTTGAAGTCGTCACCGGCCTTCTTCAGCGCCTTGAGTCCGTCACCGGGCTGGTAGCCCTTCTTGACCGGCGTGGTCGAGGCAGGAGCTTCCTCGCCCTCGCCGCCGACCTCGATGATCTCGTCGGTGGCGCCAGTGGCGCCGGTGGCGGGCACCGTGGTCGGCACCGTGGTGTTGCCGGCCAGCACGGCCGTGTCCTTGATCGCACCGTCCTCGATCGCGGCAGGCACCTCAGGCGTCGGCTCGACCTTCACGTCGACAGTGCCTGCGGCCGGACCGAAGGCCGCCAGCGCGTCGGGCGCGGACCGTTCCGTGAGCGTCGTCGGCGCCGGCGGCAGCTGCGGGGTCACCGGCGTACCACCCAGTGCGGTGATGATCTGGTTGGGCAGATCCACCGCCAGGTACTTGAACAGACCGGCCTGCTGCTGACGCGGGTCGAGCAGGCTGGGCCATTCCTCCCCGCCCGGGCTGAAGCTGGGCGCGAAGCCGTTGACGAACGCGTTGACCGTGCGGATGGGCAGGTTGGTCAGCTCGTTGATCGCGAGTTCGGTGTCGCCTGCCTCGTAGGCCGCCATGGCGTCGTCCAGGACCTGCGCGACCTGGAAGAACGACGTCTGGAACGGACCGACCGCCGCACGGACCAGCGTCTGCTCGTTGAGCACGTTGATCAGGTTGTCCAGACGGTCGAAGCCGGGCAGGGCACCGTCGAATCCACCGGCCACCTCGCCGCCCAGGAAGTCGCCCGGGATGGAGAACAACGGGACGATGCCCGCAGGCGTGCCGCCGATCAGCGGGCGGAGGTTGTCGAGGACGCCGAACACGAAGAAGCTGTTCAGCTCGAACGCCATGTTGGTGAACTGGCCCTGGTCGGGGTCGTCCGCAGGCGGGTCGTAGACCTGGAGATCCGCCAGCAGCGTCTGGAACTCCGTGAACGACAGCTGCATGCGCTCGAAGAGGCCGTCGTAGTTCTCGTTGACACCCTCGGTGGCGGGATTGTCCTCCCGGCCGAAGAACGCGATCTGGAGGTCGTCGCCGTAGACGGACTGGAACTGCGACAGGCGCGTGAACAGCGCCGTCGGGTCCGACAGGTTGCCCACGAGGATGTTCGACAGTTCGCCGGGCAGGTCGGCGTCGGCGAACGCCGCCGCCACCGCGGCATAGCTGTTCGTGGCGTTGCTGCCGAGGTAGCCCAAGTTGAGCTGCGACTCCGCGAAGAAGTTCTGCAGCAGAACGAGCGGGTCCGCGGCGGCCGTCAACGCGACCGCCCGCTCCTGCGCCTGGGCCTTGATCTTGATGTCGTCGTTGATGGGCGACACGGGGGCAGCAGCGATGGCCGTGGCCCCGGCGACGGCGATGCCGGCGGCGAGGAACTTGCTGACGCGCGAGGGCGAAGCGGCGGCATGCCGACCCGACTCTGCGCGATGGGCTTTGTGCACTTGGTCTCCTGGTCTAAGTAACTGAGGGTTGCCTTATCAGGCAGACGGACAGTAGCTGAGCGTTACCTGAGGAACAATGGCTACGTCTCACCTGCGAGAACGATCTTGATTCGACAATCGTCTGTGAGGAACCTGAGACAAAACCGTCAGCGAGTGCCTTAGCTGCTTCCCGCCTGCGGCGGTTCGCTCGGAATTTCCAGCCCCGTCAATGAGGGGCGTGTCCGGTACGCGAAAGGTAGCCCCCCCACGGCGGCCTCCTCGCCCGTAATCTGAGCGAACTCACCCGCTCCGCGAATATGGGACATGAGCACCAGATTTAGGCGAGGCTGCCCTAATTAAGCTAACCTAATAACCTGATCCGAGGAAGTCGCGGGCGCGGCCGGATGAGGCCGGCGCCGTCTGGTGATCGGTTCACGATTCGGCCATTAAGTGAATGATCATTCGGGTTCGCGAACCGATCTGCCGATGAAGCTGAGCGGGCAGGTGTGATCCTCGACACAGCAACCGACCTGAGAGCGATCTCAGTGTCCTGAGGCCGGGAGCGCCGCTCGTGGCGGCGACATCAGGCGGGATTGCACATCTTCCAGGAATCGCCCTCGCGCAGGAGTTTGAGCGTGACTCGCGGCGATGGCGGACGGGTGACCTCGACGGTGGCGGTGTCGCCGTCGACCGAGATGGCGCCGAAATTCACGGCACGGCGCTCCCCGGCCTTGATGGGCCCGCCGTCGACGGTGCCCTCCATGCCGTCGGCGAACTGTTCGGCCTCCGCGGCACACATGAGCGCCGACATCTTCTCGGTGTCGGCGGTGTCGGAGGCTTCAGCGAACCGGCTGACCGTGTCGCGGATGCCCGCCAGCTGCTTCTCGCTCTGATGATGCTGGTAGCCCCAGATCCCACCGGCGACGCCTGCGACGGCCAGCACGCCGACGATCGCGGCGATGATCCACTTGCGGCCCGAGCGCTTCGGCGGCGGTCCGCCGTGCGGCGGCCCGCCGTAGGGAGCTCCGCCGTAGGGAGGTCCGCCGTAGGGGGGTCCGCCCGGCGATCCCCACTGCGGTGGGGGAGGTGGTGGTCCCCAGCCCGGCGGCCCTGCCCACTGCTGCGGCGGCGGTGGCTGCTGCGGCGGAAACTGTGGCGCAGAGAACGGATCCGGTTGGGGGCCGGGCCACGGTCCGGGGAATGTCATCGTCACTCTTCCAACGGCATGGTCATGAACCGGTCGAGGGATTCGCCGAACGGCTTCAGCTCGAAGTCGGGTTCGAAGTAGGTGACCGCACTGCCGGCGGGCAGGTCCGGTGACGTCAGCAGATCCCCGTGCGGACCGCGTCCGGTGACGCGCAGCAGCCGGCGCATCTCGGGTGCTTCCGCTGCCGTCTCGTACCACTCGATCCGGGCGGAGTCCTCGGGGTCACCCCAGTACGCGGCCAGCGTGTTCATGAGCGAGGGCGGGGTCAGGCCGCAGGATTCCCGGTCCCATGTGGTGAAACCGGCGTGAACCCGGCGCAGGAAGGTCTGCACCGGCGGCGGCAGCGAGTCGAACAGCGGTGGATCGTGGTCGCCGAACGTGGCCGGATCCTCGCCCATCCACACGCCGTAACCCTCGCCGGCGCTCGCCGCCACCACGTAGTCGAGCGACGCAGCGCCGATCCAGGGATGTTCGACGACGCGGACGTCGACGAGGTCGTCATGCAGTGCCTGCGCGAAAGTCGGCACGAGGGCCAGGAAGTCGTCGTTCCAGAGGGCTAGCGCCGCCTGCCTGCGGTCTCGGGGATCCGAGGAGTCGGCTATCGGCCACCATGCCTGCGGGATCGCGGCGCGGGTCTGTTCCCCCGGCTCGAGGATCGTGAAGGGCTCTGTCTCCCAGGGCATCGCGGCCGCGAGGGCCTCGTGGTCGATTCCGGCCATCGATGAGTCTCCCCGCGCTAGGGCAGCTGGCTGTCGGCCAGTTGCGCGATCAACTCGGTCAGTTCTCGGCGTTTCTCGTCCTGCAGTGCGACCTGCTCGTCCTGCCACTGTGGATCGACACCCTGCATGTCGGCGGCCGAGCGCGAGTTCTTGTTCTTCGCATTCACCACGGTGGGCAGCCACTGCAGGTTCACCGGTGCGTTGAGCACGAGCCACATGTTCTCCGGCGTCAGTTCCATGAACCGCGGCAGATACATGATCTCCACCTTGGGCACGATGTGATCGGCCGAGACCGCCGGTCCGCCTCTGGCATTCGTGCCGATGGGCCGGTCCGGTTGCGACGGGTGCCTGTCGTCGCTCGCCGGCCGGGGCGCGCCCTGCAGTGAGACGTTCGGGTAGGGATACTCCGGACTCTTCTGCTTGTTGATCGCATCCCACAGCGGTTTGATCGGGCTGCTCGGCGGGATCGTGATCCGGGTGCCGAGGGTGGGCAGCGGCGTGGGAGGGGTCCATCCGCTGGGGACCTTCGTCTTGGCGACGCCGATGTTGTCCAGCGCAACCTTGTTGAGCGGTTTGGTCGGGGGTCCGCCGGCGCGGAGTTTGTCGGTGACCGCGGCACAGGCCTGCAGCTGACCGAGTTTGGCTGCCTTTTCCCCGTTGAGCTGGTCGGCTTCACGGTTGTACGGGACGACGATCTCCGGCGGACCCACGCCGCCCGGCAGTCCCCGCGCATTGTGCTCGTCGATCTTGGCCATGGTCGCTTGCAGCGAGGCGACCTGCGCGGGGCATGCGGCCTCGTCGGCATGGGCGGTAGGAGGTGACCAGCCACCGAGCGTGACCGCGATCATCACGGCCACGGCCGTCACCAGTGCGCGGACGGACCGCCGTGTCGCCATGACCGATCTCCCCGTGACAGCCGAAGGTGTGCCCTGATCCTAAGGCCGTCACGAACCCCGGGTGATCGCAGATTCTGCCGTCGCGCCGACGGCTGTCGCGGAACCGGCGACGGACTTCGGCGGGGTTTGCGCCCAGTTTCGCGCCCGTTCCGTTTACGGTACGGGGGTGTCGAGCATGGATCGCCGAAGCGCAATGTTGATGTTGGGGTTCGGGGTGGCTGCTGCTGCCCTGCCCCTACCCAAGGCTGGGGCTCAGCCGGTGATCGGCGATGCGCCGCCCGGGCCACCCCCCGGTGTGCCGGGACTGCCCGGGGCTGCAGCGGAGCCTGGACCTGGACTGTTGTTCGCCGATGAGTTCAACGGACCGGCCGGTGCGCCGCCCGACCCGGCGTCGTGGTTCATCGTTCCGGCCCGTGAGACGATCCGGAACCCCGTCGAATGGGACAAGCCGTTCAACATGGGCCGTTATGTCACCGACCAGGAGCACGTGTTCCAGGACGGGATGGGCAACCTGGTCATCCGGGCCACCCGGGGTGAGGGCGCGAACATCCAGGAGAAGTACGCCAGCGCGAAGGTCATCGGCAACTGGCGCGGCGGTGTCGGAACCACATGGGAAGCCCGCATCAAGCTCAACTGCCTGACCGACGGTGCATGGCCGGCCTTCTGGTTGATCAACGACAACCCCGTTCGCGGCGGTGAGATCGACCTCGTGGAGTGGTACGGCAACCGGGACTGGCCGTCGGGCACCACCGTGCACGCGCGGCTGGACGGCACCCAGTACCAGACCCACAAGCATCCGATCGACGGGGCATGGCACACCTGGCGCATGACGTGGCAGCCGGCCGGCCTGTACTTCTGGAAGGACTACCAGCCCGGAATGCAGCCGTTCTTCACCGTGCCGTCGAACTCGCTGCCCGAGTACCCGTTCAACGACCCGGGCTACACGATGGCCCCGGTGTTCAACATCGCCGTCGGCGGCTCCGGCGGTCGTGAACCCGCAGGCGGCAACTACCCCGCGGACATGCTGATCGACTGGATCCGGGTCTTCTAGCCCTCCGCCTTTTGGAGATCACGCCGTGATGGCGAGCTGTGAATGCCGCTGTCCGGGAATGTGATTCACTGAAACGGATCGCGAGCGGGCGCCGATACGCGTGGCGATCGTCCGGCTGACGGCGGCTGTGACGGCGTGCGCGGCCTCATCGAGGAGCATGTGTCCGGCGTCTGAAAGGTGCACATGCGCGGCGCCGGGGATGGCGGCGGCCATCTCGTGCGCGTGGGACGGCGGGGTGAGCAGGTCGGCGCCGCCGCTGAGGACGATCGTCTCGGCACGGATCGAGCCGAGCGTCGAGAGCTGGTCGAAGGACCGCAGGCCGGGCAGGAACCCGATGGCGGTGTCGAGGGTCGTGGCTGCGGCCGAAGTCTCGGTGAACAACCTCGAGAGTGTCGAGCGTGCGTCGGCGTCGCACCGCAGCGCCAGAGCCGCGTAGAGCGGCCTGCTGAGCAGGGAAAGGGCGCGGTGCGGCGTGACGGCGGCCAGCCCGCACAGGACATTCGTCGCCGGATTGGCCAGCAGGCGGGCGATGCCGCGCTCGGTGAGTCGGCCGGCGGCCGTCGCGGCGAGGACCAGTCCGGTGGGCTCGACGGGGCGATCAGCGGGAGGGCGGCCGAGGTACGCGAGGGCGACCATCCCGCCCATCGAGTGTCCGGCGAGGGTGAGTGGGCCGGTGACGCGAAGGGCGGTCAGCACGCCGGCGAGGTCTTCGGCGAGTTGGGTGACCGTGTAGGTGCGCTTCGGGGCCGAATCCGACCTGCCATGGCCGCGGTGGTCGTAGCTGATGACCCGGAGACGATCGCCCCACTGCCGAGTCAGGTGATCGATCTGGCCGGTCCACGAGTCTCTGTCGAGGCAGAGACCGTGCAGGAGGACGACGGTGGCCTGGGCGTCGGCGGGTCCCTGGTCCCGCACCGCCAGCTGCACGCCGCCGCGGACGGTGACGGTCCGTTCGATCACCGTGGGGCGTCGGCGCCCGGTGCAGGCGGTGCGCGGGTGGCGACGCACGGACCTCGGGGCGCCCGTGGGGGCGGTGGGTGTCGAGGTCGCTGTAGCCATGAAAGAAATGGTCGCGGAACCGGGGGTCGCTCCGTAATCGACGCGAGGCCAGAGTTCACCGCGCGACGGCAACAGTTTCCTATCCGCGGGGTAAGGCTCGATCCGTCTCAAGCCCCTTCGAAGTAGGACCGGAGCTTCAGCGCCGCCCTTGGACTCCGGGATTGCGACGCCGCAGAATGTGCTCGCCTTGGTATGAACCCGAACGCGAGAAGAGCACGGAGGACGGCAGTTTGGTTGGTCTGAGTAGGTCAGTCGGCGCTCTTGTGGCCGCGTGAGGGGACGAAGGGAGAGAACGTTCCGTCCTGTAGCTGCCGGCGAGCCTCATGGTCGTAGGCCGGAAGCGCCTGGTTCTCCTCGATGAACGCGCCATATGCGGCCATGGCCGACTGGACTTTCGGATGGCCGAACATCGCCAGGAGTCCGGCCTGCTCGACCTGCAGACCGTCTTCGAGCGGGAGGGAACCCCCTTCGAGCACCGCGCGCTTGATCACCGAGACGGCGGGTTTGTAACGCATGGAAAGCTTCTCAGCGGTCGCGCAGGCGGCCTCGAGAAGCTCGCCATGAGGCACCACCTCGTTCACGAGGCCCACCCGCTCGGCATCCGCGGGGGTGAGGACGTCGCCGCTGAGCATGATCTGCAGCGCTGCGGCACGGCCGATCAGGCGCGCCATTCGTTGCGTGCCCCCGCCCCCGGGCGGGAAGCCGAGGAGAACCTCGGGCTGTGCGAGTTCACCGCGGTCGGAGAGGTAGCGCAGATCGCAGGCCAGCGCGAGTTCGAGTCCGCCTCCGGCTGTGGCGCCGTTGATCGCGGCGATGTAGACGACACCACTGCGCCCCATCATCAACAATGTCTCGTGGAAACGCTGAAGGGCCACGACACCCCCTACCTGTGAGTCCTCGAGACGCGATTCGAGTCCAGGGATTCGCGTGAGCCTGCGGACCAGTCGCAACGCGATGCCGGCGCGCGCTTCGGAGATGGGCGGTGCCTGACGGGCGGCTGCCAGGAGTTCAGCAACGTCGTAGTGCGCAAGAAACAGGTCAGGCTGTGCGCCGGTCAGCACAACCGCACCGATTCCGTCGTCTGTATCGGCGCGTCGCACCAGCCTGTTGAGCTCTTCGACCATCTGCATCGTCATCAGCCCGTACGGCGGATTGTCGAACCGAGCGATCACCACCCGGCCACGCTGCTCAGTGCTGATCGTCATACCCACTCGGCTCCGCCTCTCAGTTCGTTGCAAGAGCTCTGCCCGATCGGCCTGAAGCACGGACCTGACGTCATAGCGTATCGGCGACGACCTGCGCGCCGCTCTCGAATCCAGCCCGAACCCTGGGCGGCGCTGACATGCCAGAGCCCGTTCAGGTGAACACGAGTTGAAGCCCGTCGTGTCGGCTGTCGGCCAGTCGAACCAGGGTCTCCGGCGCTTCGGACAACGGCGTGTAGTCCGTGATGACGTGCCTGGCGATGTCCTTGCCGTGGGCGGCCAGAAGCGCCAAGGTCTCGGTGCTGAGGCGTTCGCGGTCCCACAGGTGGCTGGTCCCGCGCGGCACCCGTCCGATCTGAGCGCAACGCAGGCTCAGTCCGTTGTGGTGGAACTCCTCGCCCAGTCGGACTTCGTCGCTTCCCCCGGGGTAGAACGCCAAGTCGATGACCGTGCCCTGGGGACGCACCATGCGAAGGGCGAGAGCCAACGCGCTGGCTTGACCGCGACATTGAAACACCACATCGGCTCCGCGGTCTCCGGCACTGTGACGCCATCGGCTTTTCAGCAGGACGGCCGGGTCGGCGCCGTGCGGATCGACAACCTCCAGGCCGAGGTCGGCCGCGACCTGGCGGCGTGACGGTGTGGGCTCGACGAGGACGACCGATTCTGCGCCGTGCAGGCGGGCGAACAGCGCGGTCAGCAGACCCACGACGCCGGCGCCGGTGACAACGATTCGGCGACCCCGCACGCCGTCGGCGAGACCGCGTACATCGGTGCCATGAATGTCGGCAGCGGCATGGAGTAGCCCGTTGGCGCAGATCGGTCCCATGTGTGCGGCATAGATGCCCAGCACCGGATCGAGTGAACTCGGCAGTGTGACGAAACGGTCGGTCAGCGCGTCCGCGCGGTAAGCGCTGCGGTGCCCGTAGGTCATGGCGACGAGGTCACCTTGCTGCACTGCAGGTGTTGCGCTTCCGGTGACTCGGCCGACCTGCATGTAGCCAAAACCCTCGATCGGGTAACCCACGTCCGAGGCGCCCGTCATGAACAGGCCGAGCTCGGGATCCCACCTACGGTGCAGGGCGGGGTTCGTGCCCTTCACCCAACTGAGGTCCGTCCCGGCCGACAGTCCACTGAAAACGGTCTCCACGTCGAATTGGCCATCCCGCAGCGGCTGCGGTGGCGGTTCATCGCGCAGTGTGACCACGCCGCAGCGCTCGACCACGAGCGTGAATCTGCGGTCAGTCATGGAGTTTCACCGTCCGGCAGTCCCTAGCCGAAGCCGCTATGGCGCAGGCCAATTCGTGGGTCCGCAACGCTTCGCCGTAGTCCACCAGGATCCCGCCGCGCGCCGCGCCGTTGTCGAGCACGGCGTCGACGAACGCACGATCGGCCGCCCGCTTGGCGTCATCGGGGTGCAGACTGCGCCGCACGTCTCCTCGGTCCGTCCTCGCGACGACTTCGTCTTCATGGACGGTGACCGACAGGCCGTCTGCATGTAGTTCGAGTCCCGCCCGGTGCTTCCAATCCAGGCAGCATGCGGCGGCGACGGTTCCCACCGCTCCGGATTCGAACCTCAGGATCGCGACGGTGGCTCCGTCGATATCGGCGTCCGGCACGCCCGGCGGTGTGGCGTTGGCGTAAGCGTTGACTTCGACGACGTCGCCGCAGAACAGCCGAATCAGATCCAGCACGTGCGCTGCCTGCTCGACGATCTGACCGCCCGACATCGCCCGCCTGCTCCACCAGGGCACCGGGGGCACGCGGTCGATCCATGACCCCACCGCGAGCCGAACAGGTCGGCCGTCGAGTAGTTCACGGACGAGGTCGACTGCCGCCGAATAGCGCCAGTGGTGACCGACCGCGGTGACGACGCCGGCCATTCGCGCCGTGTCGGCTATGCGCTCGGCGGTCGGCAGGTCGAGCGCCAGCGGCTTCTCGACGAACATGGCGATGCCTGCGCCGAGCACCCGTTCCTCGATCGCGCCGTGGGCATGCGGGGGAACACAGACATACACCGCATCTGGCGACGTGTTCAGTAGTGCCTGCAGGTCAGGCACCACGGCGGCGCCCGTCACGTCGGCAAATGACTGTGCGGCTGCCGGCACCGGGTCTGTCAC
Organism: Mycolicibacterium arseniciresistens; assembly: GCF_030519285.1. Taxonomy (NCBI): domain Bacteria; kingdom Bacillati; phylum Actinomycetota; class Actinomycetes; order Mycobacteriales; family Mycobacteriaceae; genus Mycobacterium; species Mycolicibacterium arseniciresistens. The sequence continues at coordinate 21,686 of NZ_JAUMSQ010000066.1, read as the reverse complement.
GGCGACGATACGTACATCTTGCAGTTGAGCGAGATGGTGCGCGTGGCGCACGGCAACGCCACCGGCGCCCACGAATCCGACATTGCAGCGGTCCACAGCTAGCCTCCCAGGTCGGCGTCGATGCCGATTACCCCTGGCCACCGGCAATACTCCACCCTTTGGGGTGGATTTGACGTCGGTGTAAACGGTAACCCGGGTGTCATGCGCGAACGAGATGAACACATTCCGGCCGGGGTCAACCCCGAGGTGTGGGAGTGGCTGCCGCGGCGGTCCAGTCGCGGGATGTCGTGGACGCTGCAGCGGGTCATGCGGGCGAAGGGCGCCCGACGAATCAGCGTCGTGCTGCCCGCCCGCGACGAGGAGCAGACCGTCGGGGGAATCGTGGCGCAGATACGGCGCCGGCTCATGGAGGACGTCAGTCTGGTCGACGAGCTCATCGTCATCGACTCCCGATCGTGCGACGCGACGGCTGCAGTCGCGGCGTCGGCCGGGGCGACGGTGTTCCACCAGGATCAGATACTGCCCGACCAACCGCGAATGGACGGCAAGGGCGATGCGCTGTGGAAGGGGCTGGCCGCCAGCACCGGCGACATCGTGCTCTTCGTCGATTCGGACTTACGCGACTTCACGACGCATTTCATCGTCGGACTCCTCGGCCCTCTGCTGTGTGAATCGGGTGTGGTGTTCGTCAAGGCGCACTACCTGCGCCCGCTGACAACCGATCAGGTCACCGTCCCCGGCGGCGGCGGTCGGGTCAGCGAACTCGTCGCCCGGCCGCTCATCAACATGTTCTGGCCCCGGTTGGCCGGCTTCGTACAGCCCTTGGCGGGCGAATACGGGGGTTATCGAGACGTACTCGAACAGGTCCCGTTCACGACCGGCTACGGCGTCGAGTTCGCCATGCTGGTCGATCTGCTCAACCTCGTCGGACTCGACGCGCTCGCCCAGGTCGATCTGGGCACGCGCACCCATCGTCACCACGACATCGAAGCGTTGGGGCGCATGGCGGCTCAGATCTTGCACACCGCCAGCGTGCGGCTCCAGCGTGAGCACCGCGGCGTCACCGACGCGCCGGCATCGGGATGGCTCACCCAGTTTCGCCACGACACGGCGACACCCGTGCACCACCAGCTGATGGTCTCCGACGTCACTGTCGAGGAGAGACCGCCCCTGGCTGACGTCCGCGCCGTTGCCGACCTGCTCGCCACCGCTCCCGGCGCCCGTTCCTGGCCGCTCGAGAATCAGCGGCCATGACTCCGACGGTGTTGATCAATGCCGGCCCATGGCTGACGGTTCCGCCGGTCGGCTACGGCGGAATCGAGAACATCGTCGCGACGCTCATTCCGGAGCTACGCCGACGCGGCGTGCGTGTGGTCCTTGCCACCGTCGGGCAGAGCACCATCGACGTCGACGAGCAGATCCACGTGTTCGACGAGCCGCAGTTCGCCCACCTCGCGGAGCCCTACAACGACGTAGTCGGTGTCGCCGCAGCGCATTTGCAACGCATCGCCGCCGAATTGCGGCGCCGTTCGGACATCGACCTGGTTCATGACCACATGGAGGTGTTGGGCCCGAGCATGCTCGCGACCATGGGCGCCGACCGGCCGGCTGTGCTGCACACCCTGCACTGGGATCTGACGAAGCACCGCGCCTTCTACCGCGGATTCGGCAGGCATGATCGATTTCACGTCAACGGTGTCTCCGCCGAGCAGTTGCAGAGCGCGCCCGATGCGCTTCGCCACCACAGTCTCGGCCATGTTCATCTGGCCACTCCGCTCGCACATCACGCCACACGTCGGCCTGCCCCAGCCGGGAACGGCCATCTGGTTCTGGTCGCGCGGATCAACCGCAGGAAGGGCCAACACATCGCCGCGCGCCTGGCGCAGCGATTCGGGTGGGAGCTGGTGCTGGCGGGGCCGATCGGGCCGTTCACCACGCCGGAGCAGCTGAGCGCCGAGCCGAACGCCGATCGCTATGCCGACGTTCGGTATTGGCGCGACGAGGTTGCCCCATACGTCGACGGTGACCGGGTGCGGTGGATCGGGAACGTGACCGGAGATGATCGTGACCACCTTGTCTCGACCGCGCTCGCCACGTTGTTTCCGGTGTGCTGGGACGAACCCGGGGGTACCGCGGTCATCGAATCGCTGGCCCTCGGCACGCCAGTGGTCGGCTACCGCCGCGGCTGTCTGCCCGAACTCGTCGAACCCGGCACTGGATTGCTCGCGGAGTTCGGCGATGAGGCGGCGCTGGCTCGGCTGGTCGCCGATGTCGACAGGCTCGATCCCGCCCACTGCCGCGCGGTGGCGGAGCGTCGGTTCGCCCCGGAGGTGATGGCCTCGGCCTACCTCGATCTCTATGAGCAATGCATTGCGGGCTCACGCCCCAAGGTCTACGCGTAACGCGTTTACCCGAGCGCCGACCCGGGGACACCCCACACCATGCCGACGCGGGTGGGCCGGGCGGTTCATGCCCATCTCTCCGCCGCAGACGAACACTTCGGGCTGCGGCTCGGTATGGGCCTGCTCGGCACGCTCGTCGCCGGGGCCGGCTTCGCGCTGGTTCTCCTCCTCGTCCGCGCGGGCTGGCCGCCGCTGCGCGCCCTCGACGCCGGGGCGGCGGATGCGTTTCACCGCTTGGACACCGACCACCCGCACTTGGCGCAGACAGCCGAGATCGTCAGCGATGCCTTCGACCCTGTCGTCTTCCGTGTCGGTCTGACGGTGGTCGCGGTGGTGTATCTGGTCCACGGTGAACGACACCACGCAGCGTGGCTGATGGCCACGGTGTTCGGCGGTGCGGGACTCGGCCTCGCGTTGAAGGAGATGGTCGGCCGGGCCCGCCCCGTGCTGCCGGATCCGGTGTCGACCGCGCCGGGGATGTCGTTCCCGTCCGGCCATGCGTTGAGCGCGACGATCGGCTGCTGCCTGCTCCTGCTGCTCACCCTCCGTTTCCTGCCGCGGGGCGGCCGGATCGCCGCCGTCGTGGCGGCCGCGGCTGTCGTTGCGGCGGTCGCGTTTGCACGGGTGGTGCTCGGCGTGCATTTCGTCAGCGACGTCCTGGGCGGTGTCACGCTAGGCGTCGGCTGGGTGGCGGTCACGACGTGGGCCTACGCCGCGTGGCGCCGGGAGACGGGCCAGCCTGTCTCGGGTCCGGCCGATGTCGGGACCCGCGAACAGCCGTGTGCACGGCGGTGACCGCCCCGCCCACCGCTTGACGGCAGCGTCAAAGGGGTAATCCACGTCGATGCATGGCATGGCCGGCCTCCGTCGTGACGTCGGGCGGTTACTCGTCGCGGCGGTGTGCCTCATCGGGTTGATGGTGGTGTTGGGCTATCTGCTCACCCATGTGCTGCCGCCGACAGCGTTCGGTAGGTGGGACGCCGAGCTACCGGCGCGACTGGTGAAGCACCGTCAGGGACAAGGTTTTTCGGAGAGTGCGGTGATCACGACTCTTTCCGCCACCCCGACCATCGTGGTCCTCACAGCGCTGGCGGCGGCGGTCTTCCGCTGGGTGTTCGGCCGGTGGCGCGAATCAGTACTCGTGGTGTGTGCAGTGGCCGGCGAGACAGCCGTCTTCATGGCGACCGCCCTGCTCATCAGTCGCCCGCGACCGCGGGTGCCGCACATGGACGAGGCGCCGCCGACGTCGTCCTTCCCCTCCGGCCACACCGCGGCGGCGGTCTGCTTCTACGGATCTGTCGCGGTGATCGCCCTGTGGCACAGCCGGTATCGCTACGTCACCGCGGCTGCTGTGATCGGCTGTGCCGCAGTGCCGCTGCTGATCGGCGTCAGCCGGGTCTACCGCGGAATGCACTACCCGACCGATGTCCTCGGCGGCTTGATCCTGGGCGGCATCTGGCTGAGCGTCGTCCTGTACGTCGTGCACGCCCACGACGCCGACCACACATCGGGTGATGCGCAACGGCGGTTGGTGAGCAGAACCTGAAGCGTGCGGTGGTCGTCCTCAACGCGGCGCCCCGCGGAAGATCTGGCGTTTCCTGGAGCCGACGACGGGAAGCGAACCCACTTATCCAGCTTGGGAAGTACCTTCTACGCCCGAACGGCGCATCGCAGATGCCGTCGATCAACTCTGCAAGAGTCACTCACCTCTCACTTCGACCAATACTTAGACTCCGAGAATGCGTGTGCCTCGACGAATCGCGGAGTTCAACAAGCGAGTCACCAATCCGGCGGCTCGCGCGATCACGCCGTGGCTTCCGAGCCTCGGGACGCTCGAGCACGTCGGGCGGAAGTCGGGTAAGCGATATCGAACACCCCTTTTGGTATTCGAGACCCTTGATGGCTACGCCATCCTCATTGGCTACGGCCTGCAGACGGACTGGTTGAAGAACGTGCTGGCCGGCGGACCGACGGTGCTGCGCAAGCGTGGACGGGCTGTCGCGCTCGTCAACCCACGGGTGGTGAGCAAGGCCGACGCCGCGGCCCTCGTCGTTCCGCGTTCCCGGCTGCTCTACCGAGCGTTTCCCTATGACGAGGCAGCCTTGCTGTTGACGAATGCGGGCTCTGCGCGCTGACCTCTGTAGCGCACCGGGCTTCGAGCTGAAGAAGCGACTGAAAATCCGCCCAGGGTGGATTCGAGTCGAACTGGGGCAACGCGAAGGCCTGTCAGATGCGTTTTCGGGCGAATGGATCGCCTCGATGGCGCCTGACGCCGCGCCAGCGCCGCATACGGCAGCTGCGCGTACGGGACCGTTACGGGACTGCGCGCCGCTCGCGCCGAGGACAAAGGATCGAAAGTCGAGGTAGAAGTGGAGCCGATGACGGGAATCGAACCCGCGTATTCAGCTTGGGAACTGTCCGTCAACCGTCGTACGCGCAAGTCCCTCCAACTGTTGCAAGGCAGCACGTTTCGGGTTGTTTAGTACGGCGAGATGCAGGTAAGTACGGGCCAGATTGGGCACGTTTTTGCGGGGAAAGTGCGGAGCACCGGCAAATGCGCCACCGAGCGACGTGGCAGCCGCTTCCCGCTTAAGCAAGATCTATGGAAAGCGCGAGACGCCCCACCGCGAGAGGGCTGTAGCCGTCCGCTAGGGAGGCTTTGTTGGTGGGAGTGGCCGGTAGGCTCCTGATATGGGGGTCCTGCCAGAAAAGCCGTGGCCGACGGCTGAGGTTTACCTTGGCGTGCTATCCACCGCTCTGTTGGCGGTAGCCGTCATCGGATACTTCGGCGATGAGGAGGAAGGAGTCACTGGCGGGCTCCTTGCTGCTGGTGTGATACTGGCGTCGTTAGCTGCGTTCTTCCGCCGAATCGAAGGTGTCCTGAAGATCACCCGAGAAGGCGCTGAGATTCCGATAGGGGAGTACCAGGCACAGCGGGGTCAGATCGTTCCTGCACCTAAGCTCCAACTGCCCTTCGGCGGCGAGGGCACGCTGGCCGCGGAGGTCGAGAAAGCCGAGATGCCGGCGCTGACGACAGGCGACCAACAGAAGCAACTCAGGACGGGTACCGACGTCGGGCGGGATGCGACTCCATTGGTCGCATTCACATCTCAGGCCGACGAGCAGTACAACCAGCTCACTCTGCCACGCAAGCTCGCGGTCGACGCCGCCGTCGAAACCCTCGGGCAAATCCGTGACCCCAAGTTCATTACCTCAGCCAACACTGGTGGCCGTGCCTATTCCCGCCGCCGGCTTCCCGACCAAAATTTGCAACTGATCTACCGCAGGTTGGATAAGACGAGGACCGACGAGCCGGACCGCTATGTCGTCATTGCGATTGAGGACATCAAGTAGGTCGATTTCCGCGCCGGCGGAAGCCAACCACCGGTAGCAGCACCCTTTCCCTTTTGTGTGCAGACCTCGCCGGGGCATACCGCCGCCGGATTTTCTCGCCGACCTCGCGTTTGGGGATCTCGACTGGTTCCCGTCGCGATGTCTTCCGGCGCCTGCGCTGGGGCGGTTCCGTTGGATCGCTGCGTCGGCGTGCCGCCGCGGTGCTCGGCTGTCGCAGCCCTCGTCGCGTCGTCCAAGCCCGGTGATGCGGGTGCGCTCGGCGTCGTCGGGACCGAGCCCGACGTGATGTGAGCGGCCGGGACAATACTTCAAGGCGCCTCCGGTGGCGTTTGAGCAGATGCGACGCGCAGCCTCTTCAGACGGCACAAATCAGCGCCACCCGCCTATCGCCGTGCCATATTTGCCATGTGACGGTTGCGCTCTACGTGAAAGTGTTCGACGGCATCGTCCTGGCAACCGATTCAGCAACCACCTTGAGTGCAACACTGCCGAGCGGCCACATCATTTCGCAGGTCTACAACAACGCCGACAAGATCTTTCACCTGCACCGTCAGCTTCCGCTCGCCGCGATGACTTGGGGGCTCGGAGTCGTTGGTCCGGCGAGCATCTCCTCGTTGTCGAAGAGCTTCCGGCTGCGGTTGATGGGGCGCGATCCGAAGTACAAGGCGGACACTCTCGATCTGTCCAACTTCAGTGTTGAAGACGTCGCGGACCGGGCGTCGAAGATGTTCGGCCAGGCGGCCAATGACGCTGGTTGGCAGAGCTTTCCCGCCGAACTTGGCTACCTCGTTGTTGGCATTTCAACCAAGTGTGACCAGGCGGAAGCTTGGCTACTGGAGTTCTCCGGCAACACAGTGGAGCCAAAGCCAATTCAAGTGCTCGAGGACTCAGAGTATGGTTTCCGTGCGTACGCCCAACCGGATGCCGTGAACCGCCTGTTCAACGGCTATGACGATCAACTCCGGGAGAGGTTGATAGATGCCGCGATGCAGCCTCCGAATACCGCCGACCGCGCTCAGGCGGAGTCGCAAGTGGACACCGCTCTTGGTCAGTACCGTTTGGACCCGGTCCAGCCGGGAATGCCTTTGCCAGACGCTATTGATCTAGCTCGTTTCATGGTCGAGACGACAGAGGGGTATGCACGGTTCCGTCTCGGGGCGGATACTGTTGGTGGACCGGTCGAAGTGGCTTCCATCAGCCCGCATGAGGGATTCAAGTGGATCAACAGGAAGCACTACTTCACTCGGGACTTAAACCCAGGAGAAACGACCCCATGACTCAGCTCCCATCTATCGCCAACCAATCGACGCCAAGCGGCGAGGGCAGGTCGAAGTCGGTGTTCCGGTCCGCTGGGCAAACAAAGCAGTATCCGCCCCGCCCGTCGATCACGACCGCAAAGCCCCAAGCCTCCGGTACGACAAAGAGCGCACCCAGTCCGAAGGGCGGCAAAGGCAAATAGCCGTACGGTGTCACGAACACGCGCTCCTGCATCCTGCCAGGGGCGCGTGTTCGTCTTTGGGCAACCTGCACGCGGAGCAGACGAAGCTCGAACGGTCCGGTGTCGCGACGACCCAGTTATACGCTGCGGTCGACCGACGAGAAACGGGCCGCGATGAGGTCCGCCGAAGCGCCTGTCCTGCGACTATGGCTGTGTGTTGCGAGAGACATAACGCCCGGAGTCGGCGCGGACTTACTCGTCGAAGCGCCGCCGGAAGCGGTCCTCCATCCGACTGGTGAACGAACCGCCGGCGCCCTTGACCCGCTTCTGCCGCTGCTGACCGATCCGGTCGGGGACCGAGCGATCACGGCCGCCTGGGCCTCGGGGGCGGGTGATCGCGAAAACCACGCCACCGAACATCACGACGAAGCCAACAACGGACAGAATCGCGAAGTCGCCGATCCGCGTAGCCGGGAACGCGATACCTGACACCAGCAACGCCAGCCCAATCACGAAGAGCGCTAGGCCCTGCAGCCGCCGCCGGGTAGAAGGTGCGCGCAGAGTTCCACCACGCACGCTGGACGCAAACTTGGGGTCCTCCGCATAGAGCGCGCTCTCGATTTGGTCGAGCATGCGCTGCTCATGATCGGAGAGTGGCATTCGTCCCTCCCTTGGGCCGCGCCGCCGTGTACGCCCAAACTCCGGGCCGGCGCCTAACAGTCATGGTACGAGGGGACCTGCGGTAAAGCATCAGCTTCTTCACGGCCACAATGACGCGAGTGCTTCCGCGCCGCGCTGCGCGACGTCGTCGGCCCAGCGTTGCTGTCGGGGCACTAGGCAGAATTCGCGGTGTTGACGACGCTGCTATCAGTTCGGTCGCATGAATTGCCACCGCGCTAGATGGCACCGCGTCGCTGCGGGGACTGCGTATCGCCCGTACGGCGACCGGCATCACCTCGCGCCTGACGGTGTCCGACGAGCGCTAGCCTTCTGTCGTCCTTGCTGCTCTACTTGCCAAGTACTTGCGGCCTAGGTCTGGCTGGATGACCTCGGTCATATAGCTAGCTTCCAGCAGCCCTTGCGTTCCATGCCGAGGTGAGATCCTGTAGAACAACCTCGGACTGATCAACCCAGGGAGAAGCGGGCGCAGCGGTGACGCGGATTTTCGACAACATCAAACAGGACCTGGGCTCACACCTGGAGAAGACGCTCCTGGTGTCCAACACCATGGACGTCGCCGTCGGCTACTTCAACCTGCGCGGCTGGGCCGTGTTCGACCATCTCGTCAGAGATAAGGCTGAGAGCTGGAACGAGGGCGATCCGCCGATCGTTCGGATCCTCATTGGCATGGTGACCGCTGGCGTCCAGCAGGAGACGCTCGACGCCCTCCAGGCCGATCTGGAGGGCAACACGGAGTCAGACGCCGACGCGAACGCCGCGCGCGAGCGCAAGGCGGTGTTGGTCGAGCAACTCCGTCTGCAGTTGATGCGCGGACTTCCGACCGCAGCGGACCGTGCGGTCCTGCAGTCCCTGCGCGACCTGCTCTCCACCGGGGCTGTGGAAATAAAGGTGCACACCCGCAAGCCGCTGCACGGTAAGGCCTACGTTTGCCATCGCGACGACCTCAATAACGCGATCACCGGGTTCGTCGGCTCCTCGAATCTCACCCGACCTGGCCTCACTGTTAACTACGAGCTAAACGTCGACGTGCTCGACACCACTGCGGCTGAAACTCTCGCGCAGTGGTTCAACGACCGGTGGAACGACAGATTCAGCCGTCCGATAACCGCGGACATTCTCGATCTGCTGGACGAATCGTGGGCGCGCCGCGAACCTCGACGGCCATACGACGTGTTCCTCAAGGTGTGCTACGACCTCTCACGCGATGTCCGCGAAGGGCTGGCCGAGTACTCCGTGCCCAGCGCAATCCGCGAACAGTTACTTGAGTACCAGGAAACCGCGGTGCAAACCCTCGCGCGGCGGATCATGACGCGGAACGGAACCATGCTCGGCGACGTGGTCGGTCTCGGCAAAACGCTGACGGCGATCGCGGTTGCACTGATGCTTCGCGACGAGCACGGCTACATGCCGCTGGTGGTGTGTCCAAAGAACCTGGTGTCGATGTGGGAGGAGCACTTCGAAGCGTACGAGCTGCATGGCAGGGTGGTGCCGTACTCCATGGCTCACGCGGTTTTGCCCGCACTCCGGCGGTACCAATTGGTCATCGTCGACGAGTCCCACACGCTGCGCAACGACACTCGCCGCGACTACAAGGCGATTCAGGACTACATCCAGGCGAACGACAGTAAGGCGCTGCTACTGACGGCCACCCCGTACAACATCCGATTCCTGGATGTAGCGAACCAACTAGGTCTCTACATCGACGACGACGACGATCTGGGCATCTCCCCTGTCAACGCGCTCGCCGCCGACCCGCGGCTGGCCGACAGAGTAGATGGCAAGACGACCACGATGGCCGCGTTCCGCCGCTCGGAAGATCCGGACGACTGGAAGCGCCTGATGAGCGAGCATCTGGTACGTCGGACCCGCACATTCGTGAAGAACAACTACTCCAAGGATGACGGCGACGGACCGTACCTGGAGTTTTCGGACGGCACCCAATTCAGATTCCCGCAGCGTATCCCGAAGCCGGTAGACCACTCCTTCGGCGAGAGCGACCCCGCCACGCTGATGGCCGGGGACACAACCCTAGACACGATCACCGCGCTTCAACTTCCCCGGTACGAGCTCGGCAACTACCTCTCGTCTACCGCTGCACCAACCGACCCGGAACGTGAGTTTATTGACAACCTGGCACGCGGCCGCGGCCACGTCGCCGGCTTCGTCCGCACCACCTTCTACAAGCGACTATCGTCCTGCGGGCATTCGTTCACGCTGTCCCTCAAACGGCACGTCGCACGCAACGAGCTGTTCCTGTACGCCATAGACAATGGCCTAGCGATCCCGGCCGGGACGATCACCGAGAACCAATTCGGTGAGGACGACGACGACCCGAACGGCGGCGGCGAAGACACAGTTGGAACCCCCGAGACCCGCTACGCGACGCTGCAGGAGAAGAATCCGGCGGGCTTGACATGGATTCGGCCAGAACTGTTTACCCCTGCGCTCCGGGAGGCGCTGGTCGAAGACACCGCGGCTCTCCGCGCGCTGCTCACCTTATACGGCGATTGGAAGCCCGAGACCGATTCCAAGCTTGATGCCCTGATCCACCTTTTGCAGATCGATCACCCCGACGAGAAGGTTCTCGTCTTCACCGAATACAAGGACACCGCCGAGTACATCGGAACGGCGCTGCGAGCAGCCGGCATCGACCGCGTCGGCGTCGCCACCGGTGACAGCGAGGACCCGACCCGGCTCGCGCAGCGGTTCTCCCCCGCGTCCAATACGCTGCCGGGCCACGACCCCGGCATCGCTCCAGAAGATGAACTCCGGGTTCTGATCGCAACCGACGTTCTCAGCGAGGGCCAGAACCTGCAGGACGCGCATATTGTCGTCAACTATGACCTTCCGTGGGCGATTATCCGGCTGATTCAGCGCGCTGGCCGTGTCGACCGCGTCGGTCAGAAGGCCGAGACTGTCACGCTTTACTCCTTCTTCCACGAGTCGGTGGACAACGTGATTGACCTCCGCCGCCGTATCGCCGAGCGCCTCCACGCTAATGCTGAGGCATTCGGTTCCGATGAGCAGTTCTTCGGCTCCGACGGGGAAACGCAAGCCATCACTGATCTGTACAACGGCAAGCTCGACGAGACCGACTCGACAGACGATGTAGACGCGTCCAGCCTCGCTTACCAGCATTGGACCCAAGCTGTCGACCACGACCCCGACCTCGCCGCCAAAATCGCGGGCTTGCCCGACATGATCTCTGCAACCCGGCGCAAGCGGCTCACCGACATTGATACGGGGGTGGTCTGCTACGTGCGGACCGACTCCGGCGTTGACGGTTTCGGCCGCGCCACCTCGGACGGCACCACTTCACTCCTCACTGGCCACGAAGTCCTTAAGACCTTTGAGGCGTTGCCGGAGGAGCCAGGATTGGAACCCGTCGCGGATCATGACGACCTGATCGAGAAGCTGGTCCGCGGCCCTCTGGCCACTCCGACGTTCGCTGCGGGGAGGCTGCGGGGTGTCCGCCGGACACTCTGGAACCGCCTGGGTGCAACGCTGCATAGCCACAACGCCGATACCTCTTTGGCTCTCGACGACCTCTACCAACACCCGTTGACGAAGGACGCCGAAAACCGACTCCGTCGGGCGGTCCGCAACCAAGCGAGCGACGACGAATTGGCCACCCTGATCACCGCGTTGCACCGCGACGGCGATCTCACCGTCACCGCCCGTAGTGGTAAGGATCCGATCCGCATCGTCTCCAGCATGGGAATCGTGGAATGACCGACAATCGACTTCTCGACCTCGTCGACACTCGCGACTTTCGCACATTATTCATCGACGAACTCGGCTGGGAGAATCCTGATCGGCCGCCGCTGAATCTGAATGTTGATGGCAACGACTACACCCTTACTCAGGTGGCCGGGTTTAAGGGATTGCGGATCTGGCACTGCCCGGTGCTGCCGCCGCGTCCCGTTCAACGTCAGATCGATGTCCTCGTTGGTAAGGACAATCTGGAGCGGCTGGTCATATTCACCGACGATCATCGCCAAGAATGGCGTTGGCCGCGCCGCGCGCAGCTTGGTTCCACCAACGCCAAACTTGTTGTCCACCAATACCACAACGGCGACCGTAAAACTCATTTAGGTGATCGTCTTCGTGCGATAGAGCTCGACTTCGACGAAGACCTCCCACTTGTCGCGCTCCTGGATCGGATGCGCGAGGCGTTCGACCGTGAAGCGGAGACCGCTTCGGTCGCGGCTGCACGGCTTATGGGAACTTTGTATTCCCACCTCGAATTAGCGGGTGTCGGTGCACACGAAGCTACGCTGCTGCTCGCGCGGCTTCTCTTCCTGTTATTCGGTGACGACGCCGACATGTGGAGGCCACCCGCACTTTTCGAGAACCACCTGCGCAACCAGACCACTGGGCAGACCCTTCACGGCGACTTGATCGAGCTCTTCGATGTGCTGAACACCCCGCAGGATCGCCGCAGCATCGAAGCTGGCCATCCGCTCGCATTCTTCCGGTACATCAACGGTGGACTGTTCGAGGATCCATTGCGGTTACCCCCGTTGCCAGTCGAGTTCCGCAATGCGCTTCTGGAAGCATGCAGCTTTAATTGGTCGGTGATCTCCCCGGCTGTGTTCGGGTCGATGTTCCAGACCGTTAAGAGCAAGGAGGCACGCCGGCACGGCGGGGAGCACTACACCACCGAAGCGAACATCCTCAAGACGATTGGGCCACTCTTCCTCGACGAGTACCGAGACCGACTGAAGCGTGCTTGGGACGACAAAGGGCAGCTCACTCGCCTCCACAATGAGCTGGGGCAGTTGCGATTCTTGGACCCGGCCTGTGGATGCGGAAATTTTCTCGTTGTTGCCTACCGCGAGATGCGTGCCCTCGAACTCGAAATTCTGCGCCGTCGCCGCGAACTCGACATGATCGACGGCACCGCAACGGGCGGGGACCGCGCGCAACTCACGTTCGACGTCACCGGTGACATCAAAGTCACACTCGACCACTTCTTTGGTATAGAGATCGATGAGTGGCCGGCCCGGATCGCAGGGACCGCAATGCTGCTGGTGGACCATCTAGCCAACCAGCAGATGGAGCTGGAGTTCGGTGTCGCTCCCGACCGTCTGCCCATCACGATCGCGTCCAGCATCAAGGAAGGCAACGCGCTGGAGATTGATTGGAAATCGATCTTGCCTTCCAGCGAGCAGGTCATCGTCTTCGGGAACCCCCCTTACGCGGGGCAAAAAGAGCGATCGGCGCAACAGACCGCCAATCTTCGGTCCACCTTGGGCGACGACTACAACGGCAACCTCGACTATGTCTCGGCGTGGTTTCGAAAGGCGTCGGAATATCTCACCGCTCCCAACTCGCGGTTCGCCTTCGTCGCCACCAGCTCGATCTGCCAGGGTCAATCTGTCGCACCGCTTTGGGTGCCCATCCTGGACGCCGGTTGGACGATTGCCTTCGCCCACCGCCCCTTTGACTGGGACTCCGAATCGGCCAACCCTGCTGGCGTCCACGTTGTGATCGTGGGCCTTGCCCGAGGGCCGAAGCGAGTCGAACGCACGTTGTTTCACTACGCTGCCAACGGTCTCGGTGAGCCCGAGGCTCGACGGGTGGAGAACATCAACCCATACCTGCTTAACGGTCCCAACGTCGCAGTCCGGGGCTCGCGGAAGCCAGTACCTCCGCATTTGCCGCCGCTCACCGAAGGGAACAAGCTGTGGGACTTCAACCACCTGGTCATCAAGCCGGAGGAACTCGAAGCCTTCGAAGCAGACCCCGTTGCGTCCCAGTTCATCCGGCCGCTTTTGTCCAATACCACTCTCTTGAAGAACAAGCCGCGGTGGGTTCTGTGGCTACGGGATGCGAAGCCCGACGACTGGGCTGGCAGTGCTCTGATCGAACAGCGACTAGAGCTGGTTAAGCAGGGGCGAACTGATAGTTCGGATGCGGAGGCGAATCGTAAGGCGTCAACCCCGCACCTCTTTACCAACTATCGGCAACCATCCGAGCCGTACCTCGCCATTCCGAAGGTTACCGGTCACACCCGCCTCTATCTGCCCGCCGCCTACTCAACACCCGACGTGGTCGTGAACAACACGTTGTTCACCGCGCCTGATCCGGACGGCTTCATCTTCGCGATCGTCAGCTCGCGAATCTTCGCGGTTTGGCAGCGACTCGCGGGCGGGCATACCCGCGCGGATAGCAACTTCTCAAACACACTGGTGTGGAACACTTTCCCGCTTCCCGAACCCGGTAATGTTTTCCGAGCGGCGGTGATCGGTGCGGCAGCGAACATTCTTGAGGTGCGGAAGAAGTTCCCCGGCAAGACGTTAGAGGCTCTCTACGATGCCAGCAGCATGCCCATCGACTTGCTAACCGCGCACCGGAGTCTGGACGCGATTGTCGAAAAGCACCTCGATATCGATATCAGTGACATTGAGCGTTGCGAGGTGCAGCTCTTGTCCCGCTACGAACGAATGATCGAGGAGCAAGGGAAGAAGAAGCGGTGAGGGCACCGGTGCTGACGCCGGCAGGCACTTAACACTTCAGCCAGATGCGCTAAACCGACAGCGCGTCGGCAACGACTGAGCGCGGAGGTCTGTCGAGTCAGGACTCCTGGCCAGGATTAGATCTTCGACTCGTCCCACGGCTCGTCGGGCGTCATGGCGACTGCCGACTGCGGGCCTGACGTTAGCGAGCCAGCATCGGCAGCGAGATCAATCGCGTAAATCTCGGCCGCAATGTCGCGCTGCTGCTTGACCAACGCCGCGAACGCCGGGCCTGTGGCCTTCGGGTCGTCGATCGCCTTCGCAATTCGATGCTGCAACGCTACGAGTAGTTGGCGGCGATCACCACTCCTCGCCGCCTCTACGACCGACTTCGGTGCCGCTTTGCGAGATGCCCGCTTCACCGGCACGTTCTCGCCCGCCTTCACAGCGCGCAGTCTTCGCTCGGTCACGTCCGGAGGCCAATCTGCTCGTCTCGAAAAAAATCGCGGCGGAGGGGGCGGCGCCTATGCCATGGGAGGCGGTCGCGGTGGGGGTGGGGGGTCACCCGCCCTGGGCACTTACGGCCGGCGCAACGTCATACGCGCACCGGCCCGCGAGGGCGATCAGGCGATGTAGGACAGGCCGGCTTCGAAGGAGTTGTATTGCTGGATCTTGGCGAGGTCGTCGAGGTCTTCGCGCGCGGCAGGGTCCTGCTTGACGTATTCGGTGACGATGGTGTCCCAGCCGTTAGCGAGTGCTCGCGCCAGTACGGCCGCGGCGAGGCTCTTGTCGTCTGACCGCATGGCTGCCGCGAATACCTCTGCCGCTTCGTCGCTCCGGGTGAGCCGCGCGGCGCGGTCTTGCGCATCGCGGTAGGCGATGATCTGGCCGGGGTCGCTGCTGGTGACGCTCGACAACCCGAACAACCGCTTCTCAAGCGCCTGCTTCTTGGCGATGACCAATTCCTTTTCCTGCTTGCGGAGATTGCTAAGTTTGGCGCTCACCTCGGCGCGTTCGCTTTCGAGCTTCGCGCGCTTCCCGAGATCGGAAAGGGTGTTGTCGTTGGTCCAGCTTTCACTGGTGCGAGCCCATCGGCTTTGGATGCGTTCGGCTTGCGCGCGCAGGGCGTCGATCTGGGATTCGAGCTGTGCGAGGGACATTATGTTCGTTTTCCTTTCGAGGGTGGTTAGATCGCGGAGCGGCCTGTGGTGAGGTGCCAGAGTTCCTGGATGGCTGCAGATGTTGGGTGCTCTCCGAAGTGACGGATGCCGGCCTGGACCACTTGGTTCCATCGCTTGTCGATCGCCATGCGCAGAATGCCGAGCACCAAAAAGTTGTCGGCACTGTCGCTCGCAGAAATCAGTAATCGGGCAGCTTCCGGTTCGGTCTCGACGGCTTGCAGGTCGCGGGTGTACGCAGCGTTTCGAAAGATGTTCTGGCGCAGGGCCGCGATGCGTTCGGCAGTTGCGCGCGCAGCTTCGATCGCCAGCATGCGTTGCTTCGCTTCCTGATCGATATTCCTTGCGACCCGATGAACGATCGTCAATCCAGACCGCTTGTCTGCGGTGCTAATCGTCGCCACCACCGAACAGATTCCGAACGTATACGGCGTCCTCGGATTCCGGCGGCTCCCGCCGAGAGTCAGGCGTCCGCACCCGCTGAGTAAGTTCCCTGAATTCGTCATCCGGCAGTTCTCGGAGGTACTGCTCGACTCCCAGCCGCAGGTAGTCGGTTGGGTTCATTTTGCTGACCTGCCTCTCCGTTCAGCGTGCTCAAGGACGGTCTGTCGCGGGAATAGCCATCGACCGCCGATCTCGCGGCCGGCAAGCTGGTCGCGAAAGCGAGGGCTTCGCACCCAGCTCATTGAGCAGTTGAGAATCGCTGCAGCCTCGGTCGTGTCGATGAGTTCCACTACCGAGGGTGACGATTGGGTTTGCGACGCACAACTTTTGGTTGCGTCTACGCAACTGACGAGTCGGTCGCGCAGAGCAGCGAATCCGTGCGGCAAGGGTTTGTTGCCGAGTGTGCGACGCACGATGAGATCGTTGACAGCGTAGAGCAGCAACTCGATTTCGTCCGGCGGAAATTTCATGACGCCAGCCGCGATGCGGTCGTCGACCCCGCCCTGGGATCGGTCGGCTCATGGTGACTTCTCATTCCACGCGTACGCGGTCTGTGGATTACCTGGATGTCCCCGGTTTGCGTAACCCCATACCTAGACTCGGTAGGAGGTTTTGCGGCGCTCTTGCACCGCCAGGTGCATGAGCGGATGTATATACGGGTGAGGGTTTTCAGGTGTTGCACCGACGGGGGTGCAAGGTGTCTTGCACCGGCGGAGGTACAAGCTCGGACCTTCGACCTTGTACTTTTTTTGGTGCAAGGTCGCAGTAGCCACCATGCACCAATGGTGGTGCAAGTTGAATGCGCGGATGATGCCCCAATGGTGGTGCAAGGTTGAGCGGTCACCAGAAGTCCTCCTCGGGATCATCGACCGACTTGCGGCAAGGCCTGGGCGGCAGAATGATTGGTGTGGAGTAGTGAGATAGTTCGCCGTCGGTGAAGCGGCGGCCTCCGGCGCACACCACGTAGGCGCGGCGCCGTTGTACCGGCTTGCCGTCGCGGACGTACTCCCGGATCACAAGCCGCTGATCTTTGACCGCTGCCCCGATGGCTGCGGTGACGCGCCGGCGGTTCCCAGGCCAGCCGAATCGCTCGGAGATTTCGGCAGCCGATGTCTCCCATAGGCGCCGGCCGGACTGGGCCGACGTTGCGACCGACAGCAGGTAGGCCAGAACAGCGAATCCGTCGGTGCCGAGTGCGTCTTTGTGCGGTCCGGTGCGGATCAGCTCGTCGGAGAGAATCGAGTAGCCAGTGCGCTGCTTGTCGCCCACTACGTAAATAGGGTTGCGGCGCCTCATCTCGTAAACCTGCTTGCTTCTTCCGGCGTTGGTAGTCCGTCCGCGCGCTGTGCGGCACATGTCCGCTCGGAAGCTGGTTTTCGATTCCCAATCTGGATAGGTCTTATTGACCGCGTGGACACACTGGCTCCAGGGAGATTCCAGGCGGTGACCCCTCGACCGACGAGTTGGCCAGCCATTACGTACTTGGCTCGAATGGGCCGCGGCGGTTCGTTGCCTGTTCCCGTCCAGTGTTTGGTGCACCGGCGCCGACGGAGGCCGTCACCCTCCGCAGGTCCTCGGTGCTGTCAGAATTCGGAATCTGGCCGATGTCGGCGTGATCCTCCTGTGGCCAGCGCATCAGGCAGCGTCCGGCCCAGGCCGGGCAGCGTGCTCCAGACGCGCCAGGTACTCGTCAATCTGCCGATCCGTGCTAAAACGCCGACGCCCGATCGTGACCGAGGCCAGATCCCCCGATGCCCAGAGGTTGAAAACTACCGTTCGGCTCACTCCGAGGCGGGCACCTACTTCGGCGTGATTGTTGTTCTGGTTCATCGGCCTCCTGTCGAGTTCGCGACCGTGCTGTCGCGAACCCGACAGTACATCGGGATGTCGGAAAGTCAACAGAAACTGTGCGATGATGTCGTCATGGACGACAGTCGAAGTTGGACCCGAGAGGTCGCAGAACGCGTTGGTGAGGCCGTGAGGTCGGCGCGGGAAGAACGGGGCATGTCGTACGTCCGTCTGGCCGAGGCAACCGAGAAGATCGGCGCACCTGTCCACCGGGTGGCGATACCGCGGATAGAAAAGGGTGAGCAGGGAGTTACGCTGCCCGAACTGATCGCGCTGGGTGTCGCGTTGGAGGCAGATTGGTCCAAGTGGTTGGACAGGGCTACGGCGGGCGTCGACATTCCAGGCGCCCGTTCTGATCGGGCGGTTCTGCGGATGCTGATCGCCGAAGTCGAAGAAAAGCTAGAAACGCAGCGCCACAATCTTTTCCAGGCCGAGGAGGGCGCCAAGCGCCTGAATATGCCGGAGCGATACCGCGAGCGCCTTATCGATGAAGCGAGACGGTACCGCGGACTCATCGAGTCCCTTCAAGTGGCCCGAGATCGGTACCTAGAAGATCTGCGCGGAATGGAAGACGATGCCTAGGCAGCGGATGGCACCGGGCGAGCATGGCAAGATCACTGAACGCGAGCGCAATGGAATCTTCTATGCGACAACGTATGTCAGGCTCCATAGCGGTAAGAGGCGAGAGCGTGAGGCGCGGTCTGCAAAGTCCGCCGAGGATGCCCGGCGGACGCTAAAACGACGGATCGCCGCGGAGCTCGCAGTCGGGGAGCCCATCGGGGTGATCAACCATCGCACGACGCTTTTGGACCTGTTCGACGCATGGATGCCGGTGAAGATCACTGAGGATCGGATCGGGGAGCGGACGGCAACGCTCTACCGGGATACGTGGAGATTGCACGGCGCCCACCAGCTCGGCGCGCTCCGAATCTCGGAGTTGTCGACAAGCCGCGCAGATTCCTACTTGAAGGCCCTGTCGCCGGCGCCTGCCACCTACATGCGCATCATCCTCTCGGGCATGTACTCGTTGGCTGTCAGGTTCGACGTGATCGGCAACAACCCAATTCGGGAAACGCGGACCGCCAAACTGGTTCGTAAGCCCGCAAGGGCGTTGACAGCGATGGAGTTTGAGCAGGTACGCCTGGCGGTCAGAGCATTCTGTGGACATAGGGGTCCGGGACCCCGGCGGGGTCGGATGCTGCCGGCGTTCATCGAACTGCTTGCGGCCACCGGTGCGCGGCCGGGTGAGGTGCTGGCGATCCGGTGGGAGGATGTCGACCTCCTCGGTACACCTCCGACCGTGACGGTGAACGGCACCGTGGTTGACGCGGGCAGAGTGGCTGGCAAGCCACTCCATCGGCAGAACGGACGCAAAGGCGGCGCGCCCCCGCACACTGTGAGCTTGCCGGCGTTCGGTGTTCAGGTCCTGGCCGACCTGTACGCGGTGACGGGTCCCGATGGGCCGGTCTTAACCAACCGTGACGGCGGCCTAGTGGCACTGACAAACATCCGGTCGTCCTTGCGCGAAGCGCTTGCCGGCCACGAACACCTCAAGTGGGTGACACCACACAGTTTCCGCCGGACCGTCGCGACGGTCGTGCGCGATGGACTTGGTGTCGAAGCGGCCCAACGTCAGCTTGCGCACGCCCAGCTCGCCACAACCGAAGGGCATTACGTTCAGCGGGTGACGGCCGGCCCAGATGCCCGCGATGTGTTGGAGACATGGGCCAGCAACCAGTCTTGAGAATCGTTTGTACGGGGAAAGTACGGAATTTCGAGCTTTCCTGTTAGCTGGCGAACTCTTGTGCCGCACCTAGCAGGGCGCCTGGAGCCGATGACGGGAATCGAACCCGCGTATTCAGCTTGGGAAGCTGATGTTCTGCCATTGAACTACATCGGCGGTGTGGCTAGTGAGGTTAGCACCACGGGCCGATACGCTCGGCGAGTGCTCCTTTCCGATCGCGACATCCGCGCCGAGATCAACGCCGGCCGGATGGGCATCGATCCGTTCGACGACACCCTGGTCCAGCCCTCGAGCGTCGACGTTCGACTCGACAACCTGTTCCGGGTGTTCAACAACACCCGTTACACCCACATCGACCCGGCGCTGCGCCAGGACGACCTCACCACGCTCGTCGAGCCCAAGGAGGGCGAGCCGTTCGTGCTCCACCCGGGTGAGTTCGTGCTCGGGTCGACGCTGGAGCGCTGCACGCTGCCCGACAACCTCGCCGGCCGCCTCGAAGGCAAGTCATCGCTCGGCCGGCTCGGGCTGTTGACCCACTCCACCGCCGGCTTCATCGACCCCGGCTTCACCGGCCACATCACCCTCGAGCTCTCCAACGTGGCCAACCTGCCGATCACGCTGTGGCCGGGCATGAAGATCGGCCAGCTCTGTCTGCTGCGGCTGACCAGTCCGGCCGAGCACCCCTACGGCAGCAGCAAGGCCGGCTCCAAGTACCAGGGCCAGCGCGGCCCCACCCCGTCGCGGTCGTATCAGAACTTCATCAAGCACCCCGATCCCCGCTGACTCTGCGCCTACGGCGCGAAAGTGCGAGTGCGCGACGCCGCACACGCAGAGTCAACGCAAGGGGAATGAACCAAGGATGTCCCGTTGTCGTTGATCCGAGTAGGGTCGAAGTACCGGCGTCAGCGGGCATTCGGTGCGTCGCGATCCGGCCAGGGCTCCACCGCGCACAGCTAACAAGGTCGAGATGTAACGACTGCGCTGGTCGCGACGATGAAGTTCTAGTTGGAGACTCGTGACGGTCGATTGCGCAATGGCGAACGGGCAGGCGTAGCAAACACTTTGGAGGATCTGGTGGACATCGTACTGGGTGTGTCGATGACACCTACGACGGTCCGCATGGTGCTGGTCGAAGGGGAGAAGGCCGACGGCGCGATCGTCGACCACGACGTCTTCGACATCACCGCAACCGAGGGCTCAGCAACCTCGAGCGCGGCCGATCAGGTCGTCGCCGCGGTGCTCGGCACCAAGGAGAGCGCGGCCGAGGGCGGCCACTACCTGAAGTCAATCGGCGTCACGTGGAGTGACCACGCCGAGGCGTCGGTACTGCGCGACACGCTGACCGCCCGCGGCATCGACGACGTCATGCTGGTGTCCGAGGGACACGCCGCCGCCTCGCTCGCCCAGGCCGTCGGCCGGGCGGTCGGTTACGCGACCACCGCCCTGCTGTTCATCGACCGGGACACCGCCACGCTGTCCGTCGTGCAGACCGACGACGGCTCGGTCGTGAAGGTGCTCAGCCGCAGCCTGCACAGCGACGACGCGATGGCCGTGCTCACCGAGATGGCCGCCGCGGTCGACGCGCAGGACGCCGCGCCGGACGGCATGTTCGTGGTCGGCTCCGGCGTCGACGTCAGCTCGGTCAAGGCGCACCTGGAGCACATCGTCTCGCTGCCCGTCAGCGCACCCGACGAATCCGCCCTGGCACTCGCCCGCGGCGCCGCGCTGGCATCGGCGCACGCCCCGGCCCTCGAAGCCTCCACCGTCGGACTGGCCTACTCGCAGGATCCCGACGACGGCACCACCGCGGGCAGCGAATACGCGGGGCTCGCCGCGGCGGCCACCCAGATGCGGCCCGCCAGCGATCCGGCACCGACGCCCGAGGACTTCGTCGCCGCCGACGTCGATCTGCCCGCCGACGAGAGCCGTAAGCCGTTCCTGCTGGTCGGCAGCGCACTGACATCGGTGTTCGTGGTGGGTGTGGTGGCGCTGGCCATCTCGCTGGCTGTCAGCATCCGGCCGACCGCCGATCAGCGGCCCAGCCCCGCCCAGAGCGCGATCGTCCCGAGCATCACGCAGGCCCCAGCGGCGCCGGCGCCCGTCCGGGAGGCTCAGCCCGTGCAGGCGCCGCCCGCC
>NZ_JAUMSQ010000065.1:0-35019 GCF_030519285.1 Mycolicibacterium arseniciresistens | reverse complement strand
CAGGTAGCGGCGGGCGCTGTCGGCCAGCGTCACCAGCGCGGCGGCCTGGGCGCTGCGCGGGGTCGGCGTCTCGACGACGTCGAGGGTGCGGCCGAACAGGTCGGTGGCCACGATGCTGGTGGTGCGGGCGCCGATGTGCACGCCGAGGGTGAGGAACGGTTCGTGGTTGACCTCGACGGGCACCCGCGGCCTGCCGATCGCCCCGGAGGCGGCGAGGTCGGCGCGTTCCCGCAGCACACCGGCGTCGAGCAGGGCGGTGACCTGGCGGTTGACCGTCGCGATGCTCAGGCCGGTGACCCTGGCGATGGCGTCGCGGGCGATGGGTCCGCGGGTCCGCGCGGCGCTGAACACCAGTGCGGCGGCGGTGTCGGCGACCCGCAGCGACGGGGCGACGATGTGGTGGCGGGCCAGCGGCGCCCGCTTGACGGTCGGCGCGGTGCGCACGTGGGCGCGGCGCGAGATCGGCGAGCTCGCGATGGGGGAGATCGAGGTGGGGGCGGGGGTGGCAATACTCACGGAATGTCCTCTGTCGGTCGGCTGGTGGGGTCCTTGCCACACCTGCGAATCAACGGGACGGAAGAATTGTCCTCGGCTCGGTCAGGCGCGGCGGCGCGAGCGGCGACAGCAACAACAGTGCTGCGCGGCGCTGACCTGACACATCCTGGACACGAAGTGAATCTAACACGCTGGCTAGAGTTGTTCAGATGACGACTCCCACTTCCGGCCGGCGCGTCGCAGTGGTCACCGGTGCCAGCGCGGGCATCGGTGCGGCGACCGCGAGAACCCTTGCCGCACAAGGCTTTCACGTAGTCTGCGCAGCCCGCCGCGAAGAGCTGGTGCAGGCCGTCGCCGATGAGATCGGCGGCACCGCGGCTGTGGTGGACGTCACAGACGCCGACGCGGTGGCGGCGCTGGCCGCCGGTCTGGACCGGGTCGACGTGCTGGTCAACAACGCCGGCGGGGCCAGGGGTCTGGAGCCCGTGGCCGAAGCCGACGTCGACAACTGGCGCTGGATGTGGGAGTCGAACGTCCTGGGCACGCTGCTCGTCACCCGGGCGCTGCTGCCCAAGCTCATCGAGTCCGGCGACGGGCTGATCATCACGGTCACCTCGATCGCCGCCGTGGAGATCTACGACAACGGCTCCGGCTACACCTCCGCCAAGCACGCCCAGGGCGTCCTGCACCGCACGCTGCGCAGCGAGCTGCTCGGAAAGCCGGTGCGGCTCACAGAGGTCGCACCGGGCATGGTGCAGACCGAGTTCTCGCTGAACCGGTTCGAGGGCGACGAGGAGCGCGCGGCGAAGGTCTATGAGGGCGTCACCCCGCTGGTCGCCGAGGACATCGCCGAGGTCATCGGGTTCGTCGCCGACCGGCCCTCACACGTCGACCTCGATCTGATCGTGGTGCGGCCGCGCGATCAGGTCAGCGGCGCGGCCGGGTCGCGCTTCAACCGGAAGGGCTAGCCGCCGGGGCGGTCGTTCACAGGCTGCGGGGCGCCCGACGGCACTGCGGGCGCGGTGCTGGGGATGCCCGACGGCGGCGCGGCGTCCGACAGCGCCGACATCGACTTCCACTCCTCCCACGGCACGGCCCAGTCCCAGATGTCGCCGTCGGCGTAGGACAGCTGGATCCGGGTGCCGGTCACCTCGACCGGGTCGCCGTACATCGCGGTGTTGAAGTACTGCTGTGCATCCTCGGTCGACAGGTTGATGCAGCCGTTGGTGACGTTGCTGTTGCCCTGCGCGCCCGAACTCGCCGGGTTGGCGTGGATGAACTCGCCGTTGTTGGAGATCCGCACGGCGAACCGCTCCCGGATGTTGGCGTATCCGGCGGCCGGGTTGGTCATGTAGAAGTCCTCGTACTTCTCGGTGACCACATGGATGCCGCTGCGGGTGACGTTGCGGTCCAGATCGCCCTCGCCGTAGCTGCACGGCAGGGTCATGATCGTCCCCGCGTCGGTGATGACCTCGATCTGGTGCGACGACGCCTCGGCCTTGACCAGCTGGCGGCGGCCGATGGTGAAGTCCAGCGACGAGTCCGCCGCGCCGTAGGCGTCCTGCCCGAACGGCACGCCGTAGAGCCGGGCGTCGACCCGCACGGTGGTGCCGGGGGCGAAGTACTCACGGGTGCGCCAGTGCACGCGGGAGCCGCCGACCTCGTCGGGCAGCCAGGCCCAGCTGCCCTCGGTCGGCGGGTTCGTGGTGACCGACAGCGCCCGTTCGACCGTCGGCTTGTCGTTGTCGTCGATCGACGCGTCGAACTGCAGGATGACGGGCGCCGCGATACCGACGGTCTGCCCGTCGGCCAGCTGGAACTGCCCGCTGACCTGGGTGGCCGGGTCGATCGTGCTGAAGGTGCCCTTGACCGGCACGGCCTTGCCGTCCTCGCCGACCACCGACCCGCCCCAGGTGTACGACGTCCCGTAACCCAGCGGTTCGGTGGTGCTGAACGCGGTGCGCTCCCGGTTGAGGACACCCGCGACGGGCTTGCCCTCGGCGTTGGCCAGCACCACACGCTGGATGAATCCGCCGCTCACCTCGAGGCTGACCGGGGCGGTCGGCGACACGTCGGTGGCCGCGGCCGCGGGCTCGATTTTCAGCTCGGGAGCGGCGGGCGCTTCATCGGCGGCCTCCGGTGACCCCACCTCGTTGCCGCAGGCCGCCAGGGCAGCGGGGACGACGACACCGACCGCCAGTGCGGTCAGGGCCTTCCGCCGATTCATCAGGGGCCGACCGGCTGGCCACTTCGCCTCTGCGCTCACGTGGATCCAGCGTACCTAGAGAGTGCATCCGATCAGAGTCGGCTCGGGGGTGAGTTCGATCCCGAAGGCGGCCGAGACACCGTCGCGCACCGTCCTGGCCAGCGACAACAGGTCCGCGGTCGTGGCGCCGCCCCGATTGGTCACAGCCAGCGCGTGCTTGGTCGAAAGCCGCACCGGTGCGCCGGAGCCGGGGTAGCCCTTGCCGAACCCGGCGTGCTCCACCAGCCAGCCGGCCGCCAGCTTCACGCCCTCGTCGGCGGGATAGTGCGGCACCGGGCCGTCGACGGTGGCCCGCAGCCGGTCGAAGTCCGCGGCGCTCACCACCGGATTGGTGAAGAACGAGCCGACGCTCCACGTGTCGTGATCGGAGCCGTCGTCCAACACCATGCCCTTGCGGCCCCGCAGCGCCAGCACGGCCTCGCGGACGCGCAGCGGGTCGGTCCTGGCGCCCGGTTCCTCCCCCAGCGCGGTCGCCAGTTCGCCGTACCGCAGCGGCGCGCTGCGGCCGTCCGCGTCGAGGGAGAACTCCACCTCCAGCACCACGGCCGCGGCGGAGTTCTTCAAAATGCTTGTGCGATAACCGAATCCCATCGCCTCGGGACCCACCCAGCGCTCCTCGCCGCTGCGCCGGTCGAGCAGCCGGACGCGGGTGATGGTGTCGGCGACCTCGGCCCCGTAGGCGCCGACGTTCTGCACCGGTGTCGCGCCTGCAGAGCCGGGGATGCCCGACAGGCACTCGAGGCCGCCGAGCCCGTATGCCAACGCGGTGACCACCACGTCGTCCCACGAGGCGCCCGCCTCGGCCCGCACGACGTTGTCGACCACCGTGATCTCGGTGTTGGCCACCCGCACGACGGTCAGGTCGGCCATGTCGTCGGCGAGCACCACGTTCGACCCGCCGGCGAGCACCAGAGCGTCGGCGTTCTCGGCGCTGCGCAGGGCCGCCACCAGCTCTTCGGTGCTGGTGGCGGTGACGAGCCTGCGGGCCACCGGACCGATCCGCAACGTGGTCAACGGCGCCAGCGGCACGTCGCGTTCTTCGGACTGCTGCCCCACGGGCTGTCACGGTAGCCTGGCTGGCTATGCCGCGTTCATTCGACTTGGCCACCGAATACGAGGGCACCGTCGAAGAGGTTCACCGGGCGCTGCGTGACGAGGGCTACTGGCTGTCCCGGCTGACCGATTCCGGCGCCGACGACTATTCGCTGGACGCGCTGACCGCCGGGCCGGACGGCGGCGTCACCGTCACCACCACGCAGGTGCTGCGCGCCGACCGGCTCCCGGGAATCGTCACCCAGTTCCACCGCGGCGACCTGGCGATCCAGCGCGAGGAGCACTGGGATCCGGTCACCGACGGGCGGGCGACCGGGTTCGTCAACGGCGTGATCCTCGGCGCTCCGGTCACCCTCGACGGCGCGATGACGCTGGCTCCGATACGGGCGGGCGAGGCGTCACGGCTGACCTGCAAGGCCACTGTCGAGGTGCGTGTCCCGCTCGTCGGCGGCAAGTTGGAGAACCTGATCGGCGGCCAGCTCGTCGACGTGCTGATCGCCGAGCAGCGCTTCACCACGGCGTGGATCGCCGAGAACGCCTGACCTGCGCCATACACTCGGTCCGTGGGTGCGCCCCTCGGCCAGCTGACCCGCGGCACCACCGGCTACAACCGGCTCCGCCGCAGCGACAGATGGCTGGTGCACTCGGCCCGGGTCCGCACCGCCGTCGGTTCGGCCACCGACCCGCTGGTCGTCGACCTCGGCTACGGCGCCCTGCCGGTCACCACGCTCGAGCTGGCCTCGCGGTTGCGGTCGATCCGGCCGGACGTTCGGGTGGTGGGCCTGGAGATCCATCCCGAGCGGGTCGACGCGGCCCGCCCGTCCGCCACGGCGGGGGTCGACTTCGCGCTCGGCGGCTTCGAGCTGGCCGGCCTGAACCCGGTCCTGGTTCGCGCGTTCAACGTGCTCCGGCAGTATCCGGTCGAGGCCGTCGCCGATGCGTGGTCGGCGATGCAGCGGCGGCTGGCGCCGGGCGGGCTGATCCTCGACGGCACCTGCGACGAGTTGGGCAGGCGGTGCGCCTGGGTGCTGCTCGACGCCGAGGCGCCGGTCAGCCTGACGCTGGCCTGCGACCCGTTCGCGATCGAGCGGCCCTCCGATCTCGCCGAACGGCTGCCCAAGGTGCTGATCCACCACAACGTGCCGGGGCAGCCGATCCACGCCCTGCTGGTGGCCGCCGACCGTGCCTGGGCCAGTGTCGCCGGGCACGGTGTCTTCGGGCCCCGGGTGCGCTGGCGGGCGATGCTCGGCCTGCTGCGTGAGCAGGGCCGGCCGGTCGAGCCGCCGCGGCGCCGGATCCGCGACGGCGTCCTCACGGTCCCGTGGGACCACATCGCACCCGCCGGCGCGCCACTAGGCTGACGTCATGCGGATCGCCCTGGCACAGATCGCCGCAGGCACCGACCCGGCCGCCAATCTCGAGACGGTCGAGGAATACACCGGGCGCGCCGCCGACGCGGGCGCGGAACTGGTGCTGTTCCCGGAGGCGACGATGTGCCGCTTCGGGGTGCCGCTGGCGCCCGTCGCCGAACCGCTCGACGGCCCGTGGGCCGACGGTGTGCGTGGCGTCGCGGACCGCTCGGGGATCGTGGTGGTCGCGGGGATGTTCACCCCGAGCGGCGACGGCCGGGTGACCAACACGTTGATCGCCGCCGGTCCCGGTGTCGACACGCACTACCACAAGATCCACCTCTACGACGCGTTCGGCTTCCGCGAATCACGCACGGTCGCACCGGGTTCCGAGCCGGCGATGATCGCCGTCGGAGGCTTCCAGGTGGGCCTGACCACCTGCTACGACATCCGCTTCCCGGAGCTCTACGTCGAGCTGGCCCGCCGCGGCGCCCAGTTGATCACCGTGCACGCCTCGTGGGGGTCGGGCCCGGGCAAGGTCGACCAGTGGAGGTTGCTGGCGCGGGCCCGCGCGCTCGACACCACCGGCTACGTCGCGGCCGTCGGCCAGGCGTACCCGGGTGACGAGGTCGCGGCCTCCGGACCCACCGGGGTCGGCCACAGCCTGGTCGCCTCCCCCACCGGCGACGAGCTGGTCAGCGCGGGTCCGGATGCCCAGCTGCTGCTGGCCGACATCGACCAGGAGACCGCGCAGAAAGCACGCGACAGCATCGCGGTGCTGGACAACCGCTCGGGGTCGGCTCAGTTCGGTAAGGCAGAATCGCTCGGGTGACCGATGACTGGGCCCGCCCTGCCAACCAGCCGCCCGTCCCGCCACCACCCCCACCG
The DNA here is from genome assembly GCF_030519285.1 of Mycolicibacterium arseniciresistens. Classification (NCBI taxonomy): domain Bacteria; kingdom Bacillati; phylum Actinomycetota; class Actinomycetes; order Mycobacteriales; family Mycobacteriaceae; genus Mycobacterium; species Mycolicibacterium arseniciresistens. The sequence goes on along the minus strand of NZ_JAUMSQ010000065.1, from coordinate 28,968 downwards.
CCGAATCTGCCGCCGCCACCGACCGGCGGGCAGGGCTACCCGCCCCAGGGTCCGCCGCCATCGGCCGAGGACGAGCGCTCCTCCTTCGGCGACAAGATCAAGGGCCTGTTCCGCGATCCGCTGTCGATCGTGCTCGTGGTGGTCATCGTGGTCGCGCTGGTGGCCGCCGGACTGCTCGGCGGCGAGCTGTACGCCCGCAACCGCGCCGACGACGTCGTCTCCCGGGTGGTGTCGTGCATCGTGCAGGACGAGGCGAAGGCGTCGTTCGACCCGCTTCCGCCGTTCCTGCTGCAGCACATGACGGGGCACTACACCAACATCAACATCGAGACGGCGGGCAACCAGATCCGCGAGGCCAAGGGCATGAAGGTGGCCATCGACATCCGCGACGTCCGCCTCGAGGACACCGCGACCTCCGGCGGCTCGGTCGGATCACTCACGGCGAACATCACCTGGGCGGCCGACGGCATCAAACAGACTGTGCAGGATGCCATTCCGCTGTTCGGCAGCTTCCTGACGGGCGTCACCACCAACCCGCAGGGCGGCACGATCGAGCTGGAGGGTGCGCTCGGCACCATCACGGCCAAGCCGGAGGTCGTCGACGGCGGGATCGGGCTTCAGGTGACGAACCTGACCGGGCTCGGCTTCACGCTGCCCCGCGAGACGGTGCAGCCCGCGCTCGACGCGTTCACCGGCGAACTGACGAAGAACTACCCGATGGACATCACCGCCCGCAGCGTCGAGGTCACCGACACCGGAGTGACGGCGGTGTTCGCCACGGAGAACGCGCAGATGCCCAAGGGCCAGCAGGACCCCTGCTTCTCCGAGCTCTGATCCGGCGGCGCTGAGCCGGGTCAGTCCAGCGCGTCGAGCACGGCGCGCGTACCCGACAGGCCCAGCCGCGTCGCACCGGCGTCGAGCATCGCCACCGCGTCGGCAGCGGTGCGGATGCCGCCGCTGGCCTTGACCTCGAGCCGCGGCCCGACCGTCGCGGCCATCAATTCCACGGCGGCCACCGACGCGCCGCCGCTGGGGTGGAAGCCGGTTGACGTCTTCACGAAGTCGGCGTCGGCGGCCTCGGCGGCCCGGCACGCCTCGACCAGCGCCTGTTCACCGGCGAACTCGAGCAGCGCGGCCGACTCGAGGATCACCTTGAGGATGACGCCTTCGCCGACGGCCGCGCGCACCGCGGCGATGTCGTCGCGCACCGCGTCGAAGTCGCCCGCCACCGCGGCGCCGACGTCGATCACCATGTCGATCTCGACGGCTCCTGCTGCGGTCGCCAGCACCGCCTCGTGCGCCTTGACGGCGGAGAAGTGCTTGCCCGAGGGGAAACCGACCACCGCGGCGATCACCGGTCCCGGCGCCTGCGCCGACTTCGCGGCGGCCACCATCGTCGGCGACACGCAGGCGGCGTACACGCCGAGTGCGTCGGCCTCGCGCATCAGCGCGACGACGTCGGCCTCGGTGGCCTGCGGCTTGAGCAGGGTGTGGTCGACGAGTTCGGCCACCGCGTCGCGGGTCCAGGCCATCAGAACGGCTCCAGGGTGCCACCCGGATTGCAGCCGGCGGCCATCATCTCCTCGCCGGTCACCTCCGGACGCCACGGCTCGAGGTTCCAGCTCACCTTGCCGGGTTCGGCCATCTCGGCGAACTGCCAGTGGCAGATGAACTGTTCGCGCATGCCAGGAATCGCGGCGTCCGGGGACAGCGCGAGCACCTCGGCCCACGCCACGTCCGCAGGCGCGGAAGCGGCCTGTCGGCCGGACGGCGTCGGGTAGACCCGCAGGCTGGACAGGTCACCCCACTTGGCCCACTCGACGTGGTCGACGTACGGCGGAGCCGGGACCGGGTTGGCCGCCGCCGTGGGCAGCACGGTGAACACGGACGCGAGGATGCTGAGGGCCGCCAGCGCGGCGGTGACGACGGGTCGCACGGGTCAGCGCGACTTCCCTTGGATCTCCAGGATCTTGGGCCGTACGTCGACGAGGTAGACGCCGGCGGCGCAGGCGCAGATCGCGGCGCCGAACACATCCTGCAGCAGGAGCAGCAGCAGCACGCTCACGCCGAGGATCGCCAGCCACACCGGCTTGGTGAGCTTGCCGGCGGCGGGGTAGGCGTCGGTCCGCTGGATCGCGGCGTGCACGAACGAGTAGACGCCCACCACCAGGACGACGAGGACCAGGGCGAAAGAGATGACGCCCGCTAGGTCGGCAAGTATCACCTCACCACCCTAAGCGGGCGCCATCCGTGCGTCGAATTACTTCTGTGTGACCTTCTTGGCCGGAGCCTTCTTGGCCGGAGCCTTCTTGGCCGGGGCCTTCTTGGCGGCCGGCGCCGGGGCGGTCTTCTTGGCCGGGGTGGGGGCAGGCGCCTTGACGGCGGCCTTCTTCACCGGCTCCGAGGCGCTCTCGGTGCGCTTCGGCAGCTCGACACCCACCAGCTTGGCGGCCCGCTCACCAACGGCGCGGGTCTGCGTGGCCACGTTGCCGAGCGCCTCCTGGGTCAGCTCGACGGCCTGGTCGGTGATCCCCTCGACGCGGTTGGCGGCGTCCTCGAGGGCCGGCTGGCTGCGGAGCCGCTCGAGTGCGGCCTCGCCACGCTCGACGAGCTTCACGTAGGTGGTCTGCGCGGCGTCGGCGTACCCCTCGGCCGCCTTGCGCAGCTCTTCGGTGGTCAGCCGCTCGCGCAGCTCACCGACCTGTGCGGGAATCTCTTCCTGCAGCTTGTTCAGCCGGGCGCGACGCTCCTCGAGACGGGCGTTCGCGTCGGTGCGGGCGTCGCCGGCACGGTCACGCAGGCTGGCCACGATCTCGTTGACGGTGGCGAGCGCCAGGTCGGCGGCACCCACGGCCGCGAGCAACGGCGCCTTCAGGTCTTCGATGTCGAGGTTCTGCTGCTGGTTCTTCTCGGCCATGTCGTACTTCCTTTCAGGATCTGTCTTCATTCAGATGTGTGGTTCTCAGGGGCGGATCTGTTCTCAGTCAGTCGTCGGCTCCCCTTCCGCCGGGAGCTCCGCAGCCTCGTTCTGCTGAACGAACGAGGAGTAGATGTCGAGCAGGACCCGCTTCTGCCGCTCGTTGATCGCCGCGTCGTTGACGATGGCGTCGCGTACTTCGCTGGTCTCGCTCGGCTCGAGGATCCCGGCCCGGACGTAGAGCACTTCGGCTGACACCCGCAACGCCTTCGCGATCTGGTTGAGCACGTCGGCGGACGGTTTGCGCAGTCCCCGCTCGATCTGACTGAGATAGGGATTGCTGACGCCGGCCTTCTCGGCCAGCTGCCGCACCGATACCTGGGCCGCTTCGCGCTGACTCCGGATGAAGCTGCCGATGTCCTGCGCGGCGGTGGTCACGACCGCGGCAAGATTTTCATCCTGCTGCATGGTCTCAGCCCCCTCCGTGCGTCGGGTATCCGATTGGTGTCGGAATCAACCGTACGACGGAGTGCTAACTTTTGCAAGCACTAGCTAGCGCAGGTCAGAAGAGTAGCTGGGCTATCGAGTAGATGACGAGGCCCGCCAGCGAGCCCACCACCGTGCCGTTGATACGGATGAATTGCAGGTCGCGGCCGACGTGCAGTTCGATCCGATCGCTGGCCTCCTCGGCGTCCCACCGCTCGATGGTGTCGGTGATGATCGTGGTGATCTCCGCCCCGTATTCGGCCACCAGGTGTTGCGCGCCCCGCACGATCCAGTTGTCGACCTTGCGGCGCAGATCGACGTCGTCACGCAACGACTCGCCGATGCGGATCACCGAGTCCGCGATGCGACCCCGCAACGTCGACGACGGGTCGTCCACCGACTCGAGGATGATCCGCTTGGCCGCCGTCCACGCGGTCTCGGCCGCCCGCGTCACCTCGTCGCGGGCCATGATCTGCTCTTTGACGTTCTCCGCGCGCTGGATCGTCGCCGCGTCGTGCTGCAGGTCGTTCGCGAACTCGAACAGGAACTTGGTCGCCGAGCGCCGCAGCTCGTGGTCGGGATTGCGGCGGACCTTGTCGGTGAAGTCCATCAGCTCGCGGTGGATCCGGTCGCCCACCAGGTGGTCGACCCAGCGCGGTGACCACTGCGGCGAATCGCGCTCGATGACGCGCTCGATGATCTCGCCCGCGTTGAGCGACCACTGGAACGCCCGGTCGGCCAGCAGCTGGATCAGCGCCTCCTGCCGCCCCGCCACGAGCAGCTCGTTGAGCACCCGGCCCACCGGCGGCCCCCACTGCGGCTCCGCGACGCGCTTGACGATCATCTTGTCCAGCACCTGCTGGACGTCCTCGTCGCGCAGCATCTCCACCAGCACCCGCAGCACCGTCGACACCTCCGCGGCGACGCGGGCGGCGTTGACGGGTTCGGCGAGCCACTTGCCGGTGCGGCTGGCCACGTCAGCGGAGCGCAGCTTGGTCTCGACGTTCTCCGGCGACAGGAAGTTCTCCCGGACGAACATGCCGAGGCCCTCGCCGAGCTGGTCCTTCTTGCGCTTGATGATCGCGGTGTGCGGGATCGGGATGCCCAGCGGGTGCTTGAACAGGGCGGTGACGGCGAACCAGTCGGCCAGCGCGCCGACCATGCCGGCCTCCGCGGCGGCCCGCACGTAGCCCACCCACCCCGGCGCACCGTGGGACTGCGCCCACGTGCACACCAGGAACAAGACGGTGGCCCCGAGCAGGAATCCGAGCGCGACGGCCTTCATCCGGCGCAGCGCGCGGCGGCGTTCGGCGTCGGCGGCGGAGTCCGCGCCGGCGAGCGCCGCGGCGAAACTCGCCTTCTGTGCCACCGGTGCCGGTTCGACGTCTGCTCTATGTGCCACCAATCCATCATGGGCCATGCCGCCATGTACCCGTCTGACCGCGCCGATCCCCGACGGCGGGTCGTAGTATCGAGAGGGACTACGGAATGGACTACGGGGATAGTGGCACAGCAGACCCCGCCGGTGGCGGTCAAGACCGATGGACGCAAACGGCGCTGGCATCAGCACAAGGTCGACCGGCGCAACGAACTCGTGGACGGCACCCTCGAGGCGATCCGCCGACGTGGAAGCAACGTCAGCATGGACGAGATCGCCGCTGAGATCGGGGTGTCCAAGACGGTGCTGTACCGCTACTTCGTCGACAAGAACGACCTCACCACCGCGGTGATGATGCGATTCGCCCAGACCACGCTGATCCCGAACATGGCGGCCGCGCTGACGTCGAACATGGACGGCTTCGACCTCACGCGGGAGATCATCCGGGTGTACGTCGAGACGGTGGCCAACGAGCCGGAGCCGTACCGGTTCGTGATGGCCAACAACTCGGCCAGCAAAAACCAGGCGGTCGCGAACTCCGAGCAGATCATCGCCCGGATGCTCGCGGTGATGCTGCGCCGCCGGATGGCCGAGGTCGGAATGGACACCAGCGGTGTCGAGCCGTGGGCGTTCCACACCGTCGGCGGCGTCCAATTGGCCACCCACTCGTGGATGTCGCACCCGCGTATGACGTCCGACGAACTCATCGACTACCTGACCATGCTGTCCTGGAATGCACTCTGCGGAATCGTCGAGGTCGGCGGCTCACTCGAGGTGTTCCGCAGGCAGGCACACCCGTCGCCGATCCTGCCCACCAGCCGATGACCGCCGAAGCCGAGCTGCCCGACGAGTGGACCCACGAACCGGGAGAGCTGCTGGCATTCCGTCCCGGCTCCAAGGTCGCCGACATCGACACCGACGCGACGCCCGGTTTCGGGGGGTCCAAGGACGACGCGAAAGCCCTGCAATGGGAACGCAACGAGGTGCTGGCCGAACTGCAGGAGATGTTCTACGCCGGCAGCAAGGGTGGGGGCGACACCCGATCGGTGCTGCTGGTGCTGCAGGGCATGGACACCGCGGGTAAGGGCGGGATCGTCAAACACGTTGTGGGGGCGGCGAATCCGCAGGGCGTGCGGTACACCAGCTTCGGCAAGCCGACCGAGGAGGAGCTGGCCCACCATTACCTGTGGCGCATCCGCAAGGCGCTGCCGCCCGCGGGACACATCGGCGTGTTCGACCGGTCGCACTACGAGGACGTGCTGATCGTGCGGGTCCACGATCTCGTCCCGCCGAACGTGTGGGCCACCCGCTACGACGAGATCAACGCCTTCGAACGCGAACTCGTCGACGGCGGAGTGACTCTGGTGAAGGTCGCGATGTTCGTCTCACTCGACGAGCAGAAGAAGAGACTGGAGAAGCGTCTCGCGCGGCCGGACAAGTATTGGAAGTACAACCCCGCCGACATCGACGAGCGCCTGCTGTGGCCGAAGTACGTGGACGCCTACCAGGCGATGCTCGACCGCACGTCGACCGACATCGCGCCGTGGCACATCGTACCCTCCGACCACAAGTGGTACAGCCGCCTCGCGGTCACCGAACTGCTCATCGAAGCGCTGGACGGCCTCGACTTGTCGTGGCCCCCTGCCGATTTCGATGTCGAGGCGGAGAAGCGCCGCCTCGCCGAGGTCTAGTTCGCTTTCGTTGCCGAGACTACGGTTGTTGATGCATTTCGGCTGATTCTCGTCAACAACTGTAGTGTCGGCGCGGCATCCCGGCGGCGCCGAGCGCCCGGTTGACGCGCTGCACGACCGCCGGCCTCTCCCATCGCAGTTGCCGTCCGCTGACCCGCACGAGGGTCCAGCCGCGGTGCGCCAGGAACTCCAACCGTTCGATGTCGTCGGCGTAGTCGTCCGGGCCGGTGAAGTGTTGCTCGCCGTCGTACTCGACACCCACCATCCACTCGGGCCACCCCATATCGATCCGGCGCCGAACCCGGCCACGCTCGTCGGCGACAGGAATCTGCGTCACCGGCCGCGGTAACCCGGACTGCACGAGCAGGAGTCGCAAGCGGGTCTCCTGCGGCGACTCAGCGCCGGCGTCGACCAGGTCGAGCGCCCGGCGGAAGTGACGGATCCCGCGGGCTCCCGGGTAGCGCGATGCCACCGCACCCGCCGCCGCGACCGGTACGCCGGTCGCATTGAGCAGGGCATCGATGCGGATCACTGCGCGCTCGAAGGTGAGTCGGCGGCCGAGGTCGTATGCGGTGCGGGCGGCTGTGGTGCAAGTCATTTCGCCCACGCGGCAGACTTCGTCATCGGCGACGGTTCCACTGTGGACGATGATGCCGGCCGGCGACGGGTATCTGACGCGGGCGACTTCTGCCGGGCCATCGACGGGCAGCCACTTCGAGCCGAGCACCGCGGCGGCCGAGCAACCCGCCAACACCGCCTCGCGACGTGACCACAGCCATGCGGCGACGGCCCGGTCGAACGCCGTCAGTTCCCTGCCCTTCGGGACGTAGACGTCGCGATGCAGCTTCACGTATCGACGGCGCAGGTCGTTTCGGGTCAATTGCCCGGCAGCGATCGCTTCTGAGGCCAGCATGACTCCTCGCACACCTGTTAGGCGCGCCAACAGCCGCGTCGGTTCCGCCGAATTCCGCCGAGACTACGGTTGTTGACGCATTTCGCGCGAAAACCGTCAACAACCGTAGTGTCGGCGCCAGAACTCAGTACGTGTAGAAGCCCTTGCCCGACTTCTTGCCCAGCTGGCCGGCCTCGACCATCCGCTGCAGCAGCGGCGGCGGCCCGTAGAGCGGCTCCTTGAACTCCTCGAACATCGAGTCCGCGATGAGCTTCAGCGTGTCCAGCCCGACCAGGTCCGACAGCTTCAGCGGGCCCATCGGGTGCGACAGCCCGGCGACGACGGCGGTGTCGATGTCCTCGACGGTGGCGACGCCGGCCTCGGCCATCCGGATCGCCGACAGCAGGTAGGGCACCAGCAGCGCGTTGACGACGAAGCCCGACCGGTCGGTGCAGCGCACCACCTTCTTGCCGAGCCTCTCACCCGCGAACTGCTCGACGCGGGCCAGCGCCTCGTCGTTCGTGACCAGCGTCGGCACCAGTTCGACCAGCGGAAGCACCGGCACCGGGTTGAAGAAGTGCAGGCCCAGCACGCGGCTGGGGTTCTTGGTGGCCGCGGCGATCTTCATGATCGGGATGCTCGACGTGTTCGACGCGAGCACGGCATCGGGATCGGTGACGGCCTCGTCGAGCTGCGCGAAGACCTTCGCCTTGACGGCCGCATCCTCGACGATCGCCTCGACCACCAGCTGGCGGTCCGCCAGGTCGGCGATGTCGGTGGCGACGCTCAACCGCGCGAGCGCCTCGTCACGTTCGGCTTCGGTCAGCTTGCCCTTGCTGACACCGCGCTCCAGCGACGAGACGATGCGGCCGCGGCCCGCCTCGGCAAGCGCCTCGGTGGGCTCGTAGATGCGGACGTCCACACCCGCGCGCAACGACACCTCGGCAATGCCAGCGCCCATCTGTCCGGCGCCCACGACGCCTACCCGCTCGATGCTCATTGATCTCCTCCGATACAGCGACAGGCCCCGCCCGAGAACACGGACGGGGCCTGACGCTATCAACTGACTTCTAGTGGAACTGACCCTCTTCGGTCGAGCCGGTCAGCGCCGTGGTCGAGCTGGTCGGGTCCACGGTGGTGGCGATCCGGTCGAAGTAGCCGGCGCCGACCTCGCGCTGGTGCTTCGTCGCGGTGTAGCCCCGCTCCTCGGCGGCGAACTCGCGCTCCTGCAGCTCGACGTACGCGCTCATCTGGTTGCGGGCGTAGCCGTACGCCAGATCGAACATCGAGTAGTTCAGGGCGTGGAAGCCCGCGAGGGTGATGAACTGGAACTTGAAGCCCATCGCGCCGAGCTCCTTCTGGAACTTCGCGATGGTCGAGTCGTCCAGGTGCTTCTTCCAGTTGAACGACGGCGAGCAGTTGTACGACAGCATCTGGTCGGGGAACTCCGACTTGACGCCCTCGGCGAACTTGCGGGCGAGCTCGAGGTCCGGCGTGCCGGTCTCCATCCAGATCAGGTCGGAGTACGGGGCGTAGGCCTTGGCGCGGGCGATACAGGGCTCCAGGCCGTTCTTGACCCGGTAGAAGCCTTCCTTGGTGCGCTCACCGGTGATGAACGGCTGATCGCGCTCGTCGACGTCGGAGGTGATCAGCGTGGCCGCCTCGGCGTCGGTGCGGGCGATGACCAGGGTCGGCACGTCGGCCACGTCGGCGGCCAGGCGGGCCGAGGTCAGGGTGCGGATGTGCTGCTGGGTGGGGATCAGCACCTTGCCACCGAGGTGGCCGCACTTCTTCTCCGACGCCAGCTGGTCCTCCCAGTGCGAACCGGCGACACCGGCGGCGATCATGGCCTTCTGCAGCTCGTAGACGTTCAGCGCGCCACCGAAGCCGGCCTCGCCGTCGGCGACGATCGGGGCCAGCCAGTTCTCGATCGAGGTGTCGCCCTCGACCTTGGCGATCTGGTCGGCACGCATCAGCGCGTTGTTGATGCGACGGACCACCTGCGGCACCGAGTTGGCCGGGTAGAGGCTCTGGTCGGGGTAGGTGTGGCCGGACAGGTTGGCGTCACCGGCGACCTGCCACCCCGAGAGGTAGATGGCCTTCAGCCCGGCGCGAACCTGCTGGACGGCCATGTTGCCGGTCAGGGCGCCGAGGGCGTTGACGTACTCGAGGTCGTGCAGCTGGCTCCACAGCACCTCGGCGCCGCGGCGGGCGAGGGTGTTCTCTTCGACGACACTGCCCTGCAGCGCGACGACGTCCTCGGCGCTGTACTCGCGGGTGATGCCCTTCCACCGGGGGTTGGTGTCCCAGTCCTGCTTGATCTGTTCGGGCGATTTCGGGGTGCCAACGGTCGACATCGACTGCTCCTTCGTGGGTACTGAATCGCTGCGGTGTGGCCGACTTTCCCGGCTTGCTAACACTCGAACGACTTCGCGGCTGTGCTCCTACGAGGATGCCTCAAGGTATAACTGCAGGTCCACCCGTTTCGCTTGCCAAGTTTCGCCAACACCCCCGGCTAACTTGTGAAGATTGCGAAGACAGCCCGCAGCTGTACCGGTTCAGAAGCTACTGATCAGTAACCCGTTTCCGCTGGTCAGTACGCCCGTACTGTTAAACCGGGATGATCAGAGCGTGAAGAGTGATGCGACGGCTTTCGTCTCGTCGCCGACCGCATATGTGAGCGTTGTAACAGTGCGATCCGTCAGCTCGGCGCCGAACTTGTCGGTCGAACCGGGCGGGTGCACGTGCGAGATGATCTCCAGTTTGTCGCCGAGGGCCACCGGCAGGTCGTGCTCGATGGTGGCGCGCAGCGGCTTCTGCAGCAGTTCGGGGTGGCTGCCCAGGTAGTCCTCGACCACCGACCAGTACACCGAGTTGTTCATGTGGTCGAAGATGTCGATGTCCGAGACGCGCACCGGGTACTCGCGGATCTCGGCGGCGTCCTCACGGGCACCCGCGCTGAGGTAGGCCTTCCAGCGCAGCCGGTTCACGTCGGTGGTGCGCCGCAGTCCGGCGATGAAGTCGTCGGAGATGCGCGCCGGACCCTGGGTCTCGCGGTTGATGTTGATCCAGAACGCCTCGGACTCCATCAGCCCGCCCTTGCGGCCGTCGATGCGCACCCGCATCTCGCACCACCGGTTCGACGTGCCCGAACACCAGCGGCGCAACCGCATCATGTCCTGGAACTCGATGGGCCGGATCAGGTCGATCATGGTGCGGCGCACGATCCACAGCGGATGGGTCTCCTCGAAGCCCAGTTCGCGGAGGTGGTCGGAGCCGATGTCCTGGATGTGACGGGTCGCGGCGTCGAATTTCAGGCGGCCGGTGCGGTCGACGTCGGCGACGCGCAGGGGCCAGCCGGTGTCGAACACGTCGGGGTGCGGGTCGGGCACCGGCATCATCGTCTTTGCCAGGCCGGCGCCGGCAGCTGCCTGCGTGCCGCTCACGTTCGTCCTTCCACATCGTTGCCCAACCGAATCATGCCAGGCGCCCCGATCCTTCCACAGCGGCTGCCCGTGCGAACGCTGCGAAGCGCTTCTTCGCACGTTGTTACGCTGGTCAGCATGGCCAAGACCTTCGTCGGCTCGCGCGTGCGGCAGCTGCGCAGCGAACGGGGCTACAGCCAGGCCGCCCTGGCTCAGAGGCTCGACATCTCGCCGAGTTACCTGAACCAGATCGAGCACGACGTCCGCCCGCTGACCGTCGCCGTGCTGCTGCGGATCACCGAGGTCTTCGGTGTCGACGCGACCTTCTTCGCCTCGCAGGACGACACCCGGCTCGTCGCCGAACTGCGAGAGCTGACGATGGACCGTGACCTCGGCGTCGAAGTCGACGTCGCGGAGATCGCCGACGTCGTCGCCGCGCATCCCACCCTCGCCCGCGCGATGGTGAACCTGCACCGGCGCTACCGGCTCACGACGGCGCAGCTCGCCGCGGTGACGGAGGAGCGATTCGCAGACGGCAGCGGTTCGGGCTCGATCACGATGCCGCACGAAGAGGTGCGCGACTACTTCTACGACCGGCAGAACTACCTGCACGAACTGGACACCGCCGCCGAGGACCTCACCATCCGGCTGCGCATGCACCGCGCGGAACTGGCCCGCGAGCTGTCCGACCGCCTGACCGCGGTGCACGGGGTCCGCATCGTCCGGCGCAACGACCTCGGTGAGAACGTCATGCACCGCTTCGATCCCGCGACGAAGACCCTGGAGATCGGCGGGCACCTCTCGTCGGGCCAGGTGGTGTTCAAACTCGCCGCCGAACTCGGCTTCCTGGAGTTCGGCGACCTGATCGACAGGCTCGTCGAGGAGGGCACCTTCACCAGCGACGAGTCCCGCACGCTGGCCCGCCTCGGGCTCGCCAACTACTTCGCCGCGGCGACGGTGTTGCCGTATCAGCAGTTTCACCACGTGGCGGAGAACTTCCGCTACGACGTCGAACGGCTGTCGGCGTTCTATGCGGTCAGCTACGAGACCATCGCGCACCGGCTGTCGACGCTGCAGCGGCCGTCGATGCGCGGTGTCCCGCTGTCGTTCGTGCGGGTGGACCGGGCGGGCAACATGTCGAAACGTCAGTCCGCCACCGGGTTCCACTTCTCCTCCAGCGGCGGCACCTGCCCGCTGTGGAACGTCTACGAGACGTTCGCCAACCCGGGCAAGATCCTGGTGCAGATCGCACAGATGCCCGACGGGCGGGACTACATGTGGGTGGCCCGAACGGTGGAACGGCGCGCGGCGCGCTACGGGCAGCCCGGCAAGACGTTCGCGATCGGGTTGGGATGCGAGTTGAGGCACGCGCACCGGCTCGTCTACTCCGAGGGACTCGACCTGTCGGGCGACGCCTCGGTGGCCACCCCGATCGGCGCGGGATGCCGGGTGTGCGAACGGGACAACTGCCCGCAGCGCGCCTTCCCCGCCCTCGGCCGGGCGCTGGATCTCGACGAGCACCGCTCGACGGTGTCGCCGTATCTGGTCAAGCAGACCTGATCCGTCACCGGTGCCCGGGCCTTTTGAGGCCCACCTGTGCCAGACTCGATGAGGTGAGTTCAGTAGAGCCTGCGCGCATCGAGCCCGGCGGATTCCGCGAACTGGGTCCACTCAACTGGGCCATCGCCAAGGCGGGCGCCCGCTCGATCCGGGCCCCGCGGTTCAGCCTCTTCAATGTCCTGGGCCGGCACCGGCTGCTGTTCCTGGCATGGCTGCCCTACAGCGGCGTCCTGCTCGGCCCGCTCGGCAAGCTCACCCGCCGGGACGCCGAAACGGTGATCCTGAGGGTCGGCCACCTGCGCGACTGCGAGTACGAGCTGCAGCAGCACCGCAGGCTGGCCCGCAGCCGCGGTGTGGACGCCGAGACGCAGGCCCGCATCTTCGACGGCCCGGACGCCGAAGGCCTCACCGACCGGCAGCGGGTGCTGATCACCGCCACCGACGAGTTCGTCGTCACCCGCGGCGTCTCCCCGGAGACGTGGAAGGCGCTGGCGAAGCACCTGACCGAGCAGCAGCTGATCGAATTCTGCATGCTCGCAGCACAATACGACGGCCTGGCGGCGACCATCAGCACCCTGCAGGTGCCGCTCGACTTCCCGGACTGACTACAGGTAGGTCACGCCGAGCACGATGATCGAGAACAGCACGGGCGCCGCGGGCAGGCACCACAGAAACGCCGCCCACACGTGCGACTTGCGCTGGTAGTGGCGCCATCCCAGCACCCCCGCCGCGACGCCGAGCAGCAGTGAGACCGCCGCCACCAGCAGCACCCAGAAGCTGATGTCGGAGGTGCCGGTGGCCAGCGAGATGCCGATCAGCCACAGGACGTGCCCGATCACCAATCCGCCGATGCCGGCGACGAGCTCGTTTCTCAAAAGTTGATCATGTGGCCGGTGAGGCCGTGGAAGCATTCCTGCAGCGCCTCCGACATCGTCGGGTGGGTGTGCACGTTGCGGGCGAGCTCGGTGGCCGTCAGGTCCCACTTCTGCGCCAGCGTGAGCTCGGGCAGCAGTTCGGACACGTCGTGGCCGATGAGGTGGCCGCCGATCAGCTCGCCGTACTTCGCGTCCGCGATCAGCTTGACGAAGCCGCTCGGGTCGCCCATGCCGTGCGCCTTGGCGTTCGCGGTGAACGGGAACTTCGCGACGACGACGTCGTAACCCTCGTCGCGGGCCTGCTCCTCGGTGAGCCCGAAGCTGGCCACCTGCGGCTGACAGAACGTGGCGCGCGGCATCATCCGGTAGTCGCCCAGCGGCAGCGTCTCCGCGCCGGCGATGGTCTCGGCCGCGACCACGCCCATCGCCTCGGCGACGTGCGCCAGCTGCAGCTTGCCCGTCACGTCGCCGATCGCGTAGACGTGCGGCTTGTTGGTGCGCATGTAGTCGTCGATGCCGATGCCGCCGCGCTCGGTGAGTTCCACCCCGGCCTTGTCGAGGTCGTAGCCCTCGACGTTCGGGACGAATCCGATGGCCTGCAGCACCTTCTCGGCCTTGATCTCCTGCGACTTGCCGTCCTTGCTGACGGTGACGGTGACCTCTTTGCCGTCGTCGTCGATCGACTCGACCTTGGTGCCGGTGAGGATCTTGACGCCGAGCTTCTTGAACTGCTTCTCGATCTCCTTGGAGACGTCGGCGTCCTCGTTGGGCAGCGCCCGCGGCAGGAACTCGACGATGGTCACCTCGGTGCCGTAGTTCTTCATCACGTACGCGAACTCCATGCCGATCGCGCCCGCGCCTGCGATGACGATCGACTTCGGCAGTTCACGCTCCATGATCTGCTCTTCGTAGGTGACGACGTTCTCCGACAGCTTCGTGCCGGGCACCAGCTTGGTGTGCGCGCCGGTGGCGATGATGACGTTGTCGAACGTGACCTCTTCGGTGCCGCCGTCGTTCAGGTCGACCGACAGCGTGTGGTCGTCCTTGAACTTCCCGTAGCCCTGGATCTCGGTGATCTTGTTCTTCTTCATCAGGAAGTGCACACCGGTGACGCGGCCGTCGGCGACCTTGCGGCTGCGGTCGTAGGCGACGCCGTAGTCGAACGTCGCCTCCCCGCTGATGCCGAAGGTCTTGGCTTCTTTGGTGAAGATGTGGGACAGCTCGGCGTTGCGCAGCAACGCTTTCGACGGGATGCAGCCGACGTTGAGGCACACCCCGCCCCAGTACTTGGGTTCGACAACGGCGGTGTTCAGCCCGAGTTGGGCGGCGCGGATGGCCGCGACGTACCCGCCGGGACCGGCTCCGAGGACGACGACGTCATAGTGGGTCACGCCCACCAGCCTAGTGGTCCGACGGTGCGCGCTACCGGGCGATCCAGCCGAACACGTAGGCGCCGTAGAGCACGGCCGCGGCGGCCGTCGACGCCAGCGGCGCCGACATCAGCCCGATCGCCATCGCCGACACCTTCGGCCGGTGCGCGACCATCGCCGCCAGCAGTCCCGCCACCGTGCACGCGACCAGGTACACCAGCACCGCGAAGACCGGCCACCGCTTGGTCAGGTCCGGGTCGGTGTACCACCACTGGTACAGGCCGGCGCCGATCCCGGCCGCGGCCACCCACACTCCCGCCACGACGAGCGCGAACATCCACCGCTTGACGAACTGGTAGGAGCCCGGCACGACGAGCGGCTGGGCGGCGGCCACCTGTTCGGGCATCGGCTCGGACGGCACGTCCTCGAACGCGACGGGCGGTGCGTAGTCGGGTGAGGGCGCGAGCACCGGTTCGGGTTCGGCGGCACGGGGCTCGACCGGGTTGCGCAGTGCCTCGAAGCTGCCGGTGTCGAAGGTCGGCAGGTACGGCGAGGTGTTGTCGCTGGTCTTCTCTTCTGTCTTCTCAGGCACCGCTCACCACCTGGGTCAATGTCAGGACTCCGAACCACCCGGGCGCGATCGCGACGATGAAGGCCCCGAGCGTGGTCACCCAGCGCTGGGCCGAAAGCAGGATGGCCAGCATGCCGATCGTTCCCGGTACGCCGACCACCAGGCCGATCACCACGTCGGGCCGGACGCTGGCGTCGACGAGCAGGATCGTCGTCACGCCGGCGAGCAGCCCCACCGCAGCGCCGACCAGCATCGCGCCGGTCAACAGCCAGGCCCTGGGAAGGGGGATCACGATTGAAAACGATAAGGGCCGAGAACGGTGTCAGCCCTCAACCGGCGCGGCGCGCCCAGGTAACGGACATGCATCCGATTCGACACGGCCGGTCTCGGCGACGACGTGGGTGCCGTGCGGCTGCGGGCGCTCCCCGGCCTCGTAGCGGGCGCCGGTGAGCGGCGGATCCCCGGCGAGTGCGGCGTTCTCCTCGGCGGTGAAGGCCCTGCCCCGGCTGAGGAACCGCTTGCCCTCCGGCGCCTCGAGGCTGAAGCCGCCGCCGCGGCCCGGCACCACGTCGATCACCAGTTGGGTGTGTTTCCACGTGTCGAACTGCGGCCCCGAGATCCAGACCGGAACGCCCGGCTCGCCGACGTCGAGCACGGCGAGCAGGACGTCGCGGTCGCCGACGATGAAGTCGCCGTCGGGGTAGCACATCGGCGAGGAGCCGTCGCAGCAGCCGCCGGACTGGTGGAACATCAGCGCGCCGTGGCGGGCCTGCAGCGTCTCGAGCAGGTCGGCGGCGGCACGGGTGATGAGCGCCCTGTGCGGGCGAACGCTCGTCAGAAGAACCCCTGGGCCTTGTCGCTGTAGGACACCAGCAGGTTCTTGGTCTGCTGGTAGTGGTCGAGCATCATCTTGTGGTTCTCCCGGCCGATGCCGGACTGCTTGTAGCCGCCGAAGGCCGCGTGCGCAGGATAGACGTGATAGCAGTTCGTCCACACCCGGCCGGCCTTGATGTCGCGCCCGGCGCGGTAGGCGGTGTTGCCGTCGCGGCTCCACACGCCCGCGCCAAGCCCGTAGAGGGTGTCGTTGGCGATGCGGATGGCGTCGTCGTAGCCGTCGAACGACGTCACCGCGACCACGGGCCCGAAGATCTCCTCCTGGAAGATCCGCATGGCGTTGTCCCCGGCGAAGATCGTCGGCTGCACGTAGTAGCCGCCGTTGAGATCGCCACCGAGGTCGGCGCGCTCGCCGCCGGTGACCACCCGGGCGCCCTCGGAGCGGCCGATCTCGATGTAGGACAGGATCTTCTCCAGCTGGTCGTTGGAGGCCTGGCTGCCGATCATCGTCTCGGTGTCGAGCGGGTCGCCCTGGCGGACGGCCTTGGTCCGGATCGCGGCCAGCTCGAGGAACTCGTCGTAGATGTCGGCCTGCACCAGGCTGCGCGACGGGCAGGTGCACACCTCGCCCTGGTTGAGCGCGAACATCGTGAAGCCCTCGAGCGCCTTGTCCTGGTAGTCGTCGGCCGCGGCCATCACGTCGGAGAAGAAGATGTTCGGGCTCTTGCCGCCCAGCTCCAGCGTCACCGGGATGAGGTTCTGCGACGCGTACTGCATGATCAGCCGCCCGGTGGTGGTCTCGCCGGTGAACGCGATCTTGGCGATCCTGTTCGACGACGCCAGCGGCTTGCCCGCCTCGAAGCCGAAACCGTTGACCACGTTGAGCACGCCCGCGGGAAGCAGGTCGCCGATCAGCGACATCAGATAGAGGATCGACGCCGGGGTCTGCTCGGCGGGCTTGAGCACGACGGCGTTGCCCGCGGCAAGGGCGGGCGCCAGCTTCCAGGTGGCCATCAGGATCGGGAAGTTCCAAGGGATGATCTGGCCGACGACGCCGAGCGGTTCGTGGAAGTGGTAGGCGACGGTGTCGTCGTCGATCTGTGACAGCGACCCCTCCTGGGCACGGATCGCGCCTGCGAAGTAGCGGAAGTGGTCGACGGCGAGCGGGATGTCGGCGTTGAGCGTCTCGCGGATCGGCTTTCCGTTGTCCCACGACTCGGCCAGCGCCAGCGACTCCAGGTTCGCCTCGATGCGGTCGGCGATCTTGTTCAGGATCACCGCGCGCTCGGCGGGCGACGTCTTGCCCCAGGCCGGTGCGGCGGCGTGCGCAGCGTCGAGGGCCTTCTCGACGTCGGCCTCGGTCGAGCGCGGGATCTCGCAGAACCCCTGTCCGGTGACCGGCGTCGGGTTCTCGAAGTACTCCCCGCCGGCCGGCGCCACCCACTCGCCGCCGATGAAGTTGGCGTATCGCGACTCGAACGACATCAGCGCGTCGGCGGTGCCTGGGCGGGCGTAGGTGGTCATGGGTGCCTCCCTCGATCAGCGGTGTAACTGAGGTCACAGTACGCTCGCCGCCACAATGAATTCCATGGCTCCTGAAGACCGCTCGCGCGACGAGACCACGACAGCCGATCCCCATCTGTGGCTCGAGGACATCACCGGCGACGACGCGTTGAACTGGGTGCGCGCGCACAACGAGCCCACACTCGCCGGCCTGGCCGGGGACCGCTTCCAACAGATGCGGGCCGAGGCGCTCGAGGTTCTCGACACCGATGCCCGCATCCCCTACGTGCGGCGCCGCGGTGAGTACCTGTACAACTTCTGGCGCGACGCGGCCAACCCGCGCGGGCTGTGGCGGCGCACCACCCTGGACAGCTACCGCGGTGAGAACCCCGACTGGGATGTCGTCATCGACGTCGACGAGCTGGCGCGCGCCGACGACGAGAACTGGGTGTGGGCGGGCGCCGACGTCATCGAACCGGAGCGCACCCTGGCCCTGGTGAGCCTCTCCCGAGGTGGCTCGGATGCCGCGATCGTCCGCGAGTTCGACATGCGGACAAGGCAGTTCGTCGACGGCGGATTCGAGCTGCCGGAGGCGAAGACCCAGATCGACTGGGTCGACGAGGACACCGTGCTGGTCGGCACCGACTTCGGCGACGGTTCGCTGACCGACTCGGGTTACCCGAGGCTGGTGAAACGGTGGCGCCGCGGGCAGCCGCTGGCCGACGCCGAGACGCTGTTCAGCGGCGAGCCCAGCGACGTCGTGGTGGCCGCACACACCGATCGCACACCGGGATTCGAGCGCACCATGCTGCGCCGGGCGGTCGACTTCTACAACGACGAGGTCCACGAACTGCGTGGCGACGAGCTGATCCGGCTCGACGCACCCACCGACGCCACGGTCTCGGCGCACCGCGAATGGCTGCTCATCGAGCTGCGGACCGACTGGAACACCGGCGCCGCCGAGTACCGCGCCGGCTCGTTGCTGGCCGCCGACTACGAGCAATTCCTCTCCGGCACAGCGCAACTGCAGGTGGTGTTCGAACCCGATGACCACACCTGCCTGTACCACTACACGTGGACCCGGGACCGGTTACTGCTCGTGACGCTGGCCGACGTGGCGAGCCGGGTGCAGGTGGTGACGCCGGGTACCTGGACCGCCGAACCCGTGCCGGGGATCCCGGAGAACACCAACACCGTGGTGGTGGCGGCCGACCGCGACGGTGACGAGATATTCCTGGACTCAAGCGGATTCGACACGCCGTCGCGGCTGTTGCACGGCACCGCGGGGGGAGCGCCGACCGAGATCAAGCGGGCGCCGTCGTTCTTCGACGCCGCCGACCTCGAGGTCAGCCAGCACTTCGCCACCTCGGCGGACGGCACCCGGGTGCCCTATTTCGTCGTCGGGCACCGGCACAGCCAGGCGCCGGGACCGGTGCTGCTCGGCGGGTACGGCGGGTTCGAGGTGTCCCGTACGCCGGGCTACGACGGGGTGCTCGGCCGGCTGTGGCTGTCACGCGGGGGCACCTACGTGCTGGCCAACATCCGCGGCGGCGGCGAGTACGGCCCGGGCTGGCACACGCAGGCGATGCGCGCGGGACGCCACCTCGTGTACGAGGATTTCGCGGCGGTGGCGGCGGACCTGGTGGCCCGCGGCCTGACGACGGTCGAGCAACTGGGCGCCCAGGGTGGTAGCAACGGCGGCCTGCTGATGGGCGTGATGCTGACGAAATACCCGGAGTTGTTCGGCGCGCTGGTGTGCAGCGTGCCGCTGCTCGACATGAAGCGGTTCCACCTGCTGCTGGCTGGCGCGTCGTGGATGGCCGAGTACGGCGACCCGGACAACCCCGACGACTGGACCTTCATCTCGGAATACTCGCCGTACCAGAACATCTCGGCCGATCGGCCGTACCCGCCGGTGCTGATCACCACGTCGACCCGTGACGACCGGGTGCACCCGGGGCACGCCCGCAAGATGACCGCGGCGCTCGAGGCGGCCGGTCAGCCGGTGCAGTACTACGAGAACATCGAGGGCGGCCACGGCGGCGCGGCCGACAATTCGCAGGCCGCGTTCCGGTCGGCGTTGATCTACGAATTCCTGCACCGGAAGTTGAGCACGTAGCGGTGTAACGGATGGCGGGTCGGGCGGCACTCAGTCGTATAACCGATCCGCCATTCACATCAGGAGCCGCACATGACCACCATCCACGACCACAGTGTCAGGAGCTTCCTCACCGGAGCCGGACTCGAGCGAGCCGGAGCGGTGCTGATCCGCTACAGCCTCGTCCTCGTCATCGGCTGGCTCGGCCTGATGAAGTTCACCACCTACGAGGCCAAGGGCATCGAACCGCTCGTCGCCAGCAGCCCACTGATGAGCTGGGTGTACGACATCTTCTCGGTCACGACGTTCTCGGCGCTGCTCGGCGTCGTCGAGGTGACCGCCGCGGTGCTGCTGGCGGTCAAGCCGCTGTGGCCCCGCGCATCGGCGCTCGGCAGCGTGATCGCCATCGGCCTGTTCGTCGCCACGATCAGCTTCCTGGTCACCCTGCCCGACGCCTTCGCGGCGGAGGAGGGCGGCTTCCCGATGCTCACCCTCAGCGGCGGATTCCTGATCAAAGACGTTGTGCTGATCGCCGTCTCGGTGTGGACGCTGGCCGATGCGCTGAAGTCGGCCGAAGCGGACCGCCGCGGAGCTACCCTCACGACGAGATGACCACCGCCACCGGCGATGAAGCGGCGCTCGTGGCCTCCCTTCGGGATGGTGACGAGGCCGCCTTCGCGCTCCTGGTGGATCAGCACACCCCGGCGATGCTGCGGGTGGCGCGCGGCTACGTGCACACCCACGAGCAGGCCGAGGACGTGGTGCAGGAGGCGTGGATCGCCCTGCTGAAGGGCATCGCGGGTTTCGAGGGGCGGTCGTCGGTGCGCACGTGGCTGTTCACGGTGCTGATCAACATCGCCAAGTCCAGGGCGGTGCGCGAGCGGCGCGACAACGACCTGCAGATCATGGCGTTCACCGAGGGCACTGTCGATCCCGCACGGTTCCGCGACGCCGGTGACGAGTGGCCGGGACACTGGCGCACCGATGCCACACCCGCGCCCTTCCCCGACACTCCAGAGGGCTCGGTGCTCGGCGACGAACTCGTGGCGGTCGCCCGGCGCGAACTCGACAAGCTGCCGGAGCGGCAGCGGCAGGTGGTCACGATGCGCGACCTGCTCGACCTCGACTCGGCCGAGGTGAGTGAACTGCTCGGCATCACGGCCGGCAACCAACGGGTGCTCCTGCACCGCGGCCGTGCGGCGGTCCGGCAGTCGCTCGAAGACTACGTGCGAGACAACGACGTGAAAGACAATGACGGTAGGGACCAGCGATGACCGGCGACATGGACTGCAACGAACTCGTCGAACTGGTGACCGCGTATCTCGACGGCTCGCTGGATCCCGACACCCGGGCGCGCTTCGACGTGCATCTGGTCGAGTGCGACGGCTGCGAGCACTACCTGCAGCAGTTCCGCACCACAGTCGACACGCTGGGCCGGATCGGCGACGACGCGATCGAACCGGCGTTCCGTGACCGGCTGCTCGACGCGTTCCGCGACTGGCGGTGAGTCAGACGCGCTCCCCTGCCACACTGCAGCCATGCCCGACTTCGAGACCCTGCTCTACACGGTCGCAGCGCCGATCGCCACGATCACGCTGAACCGTCCCGACCAGCTCAACACGATCGTGCCGCCGATGCCCGACGAGATCGAGGCCGCCGTCGGCCTGGCCGAACGCGACCCGGCGGTCAAGGTGATCGTCTTGCGCGGCGCGGGCCGGGCGTTCTCCGGCGGCTACGACTTCGGCGGCGGCTTCGGTCAGTGGGGCGAGGCGATGAACACCGACGGCCGGTGGGACCCGGGCAAGGACTTCGCGATGGTCAGCGCCCGCGAGACGGGTCCGACCCAGAAGTTCATGGCCATCTGGCGGGCGTCCAAGCCGGTGATCGCCCAGGTGCACGGCTGGTGTGTGGGCGGTGCGAGTGACTACGCGCTGTGCGCCGACCTCGTCATCGCCAGCGAGGACGCCGTCATCGGCACCCCCTACAGCCGGATGTGGGGCGCGTACCTCACCGGGATGTGGCTCTACCGGCTGAGTCTGGCGAAGGTGAAGTGGCATTCGCTGACCGGTGAACCGCTCACCGGCCGTGAGGCCGCGGACGTGGAACTGATCAACGAGGCGGTGCCGTTCGAGCGGCTCGAGGCCCGTGTCGCCGAGATCGCCGGGCGGCTCGCCAGAATCCCGCTGTCGCAGTTGCAGGCGCAGAAACTCATCGTCAACCAGGCCTACGAGAACATGGGGCTGGCGTCCACCCAGACGCTCGGCGGCATCCTCGACGGGCTGATGCGCAACACCCCGGATGCGCTCGACTTCATCGACACCGCGTCCAGGGAGGGCGTCCGGGCCGCGGTCGAGCGCCGCGACGGCCCATGGGGCGACTACAGCCAGGCACCGCCGGAGCGCAGGCCGGATCCGTCACACGTGATCGAACCCTGAGCGCCGTTCGCGTCGCAACCCGCCGAGCATCGCCACCAGCACACCGACCAGCACCAGCGCGCCGCCGGCGGCCAGGGTCAGGTTGAACCAGTGGTGCAGGCTGCCCTCGGCGTGACCGACCATCGCGTCGGCGATCAGGCGGATGTCGCCGGTGGTGTTGCCGAGCGCGCCGTCGATGCGCCCGCGGGCGACCTCCAGTCCGGCCCAGCCTGCAGCGCCCACCAGGAGCGCCGATACTCCCAGTGCGGCAACGGCTTTGCCGCGCGACCGGGCGGCGGCCAGGGTCAGCAGGGCGAACACCCCGGCCAGCACGGCCGAGCCCACGGCGGCCCACGGCGTCCAGGTGGCCAGCGGCCGCAGCTTGCCGGGCCGCAGCTCGGCGGACGGGACGGTGATCGGCACCTCGAGCGTCTCGGGCACGCCGAGGTTGAGGTCGCCCAGCGTCGCGCGGAACGACGTGTCAGACAGCATCGGCGCGACGTCGATCAGCCACTGGTTCTGCTGGTCGCCGGGCTGCGCGGAGTCGGTGAACACATAGCGGTGCGCGATGCGGTTGGCCTGCGCGAACTGGCCGGGGAAGCCGGCGTTGCCGGTGTAGGACGACGCGACCTGGCGCACCAGGGCGGGGTTGAGCCCGCCGTAACCGTTGCCATCGGCGAGGTCGAGGATCTGGGTGGTCAACTCGGCGGCGACCGCCTGTTGCAGTGCTGGATCCTCGGCGGCCGACGCGGCGAATTCGGCGTAGCCGTCCTCGCTGACGACGGTCGTCTGGGCCCACGCCGTCGGCACCGCGACCGCGAGGGCTGCCGTCGTGACGAGCCACAGCAGCACCGTCATGACGAATCGCACGCCCGGGCCTCCCCACGTCGGTGAAGGACCGCGCGGGGTTTCAGTCCGTCAGCGCCCGTCCCACGATCAGCGGATCCGCGCGGCCGACCACCTCGTGGTCCTTGTTGTCGTAGTCGAACTTACCGAGCACGTGGCGCATGGCGTTGATCCGGGCGCGCTTCTTGTCGTTGCTCTTGACCACGATCCAGGGCGCGAACTCGGTGTCCGTCAGCGCGAACATGTCCTCTTTGGCCTGCGTGTAGTCGTCCCACTTGTCCAGCGACGCCAGGTCCGTCGGGGACAGCTTCCACTGCCGCACCGGGTCCACCTGCCGGATCGTGAAGCGGGTGAGCTGCTCGCTCTGGGTGACCGAGAACCACAGCTTGGTCAGGCTGATGCCGTCGTTGACCAGCATCTGCTCGAAAAGCGGTGCCTGCCGGGTGAACTCGGCGTGCTGCTCTGGTGAGCAGTAACCCATCACGCGCTCGACGCCTGCGCGGTTGTACCAGGAGCGGTCGAACAGCACCATCTCCCCGGCGGCGGGCAGATGGGGAACGTAGCGCTGGAAGTACCACTGCGTCTGTTCGCGCTCGGTCGGCTTCTCCAGCGCGACGGTGCGGGCGCCGCGCGGGTTGAGGTGCTCCATGAAGCGCTTGATGGTGCCGCCCTTGCCCGCCGCGTCGCGACCCTCGAACACGATGACGTGCCGTAGACCGTTGGCCTGGCTCCACTTCTGCAGCTTGAGCAGTTCGATCTGCAGCAACCGCTTCTGCTGCTCGTACTCCTCGCGGCTCATCCGCTCGTCGTACGGGTAGTTCTCCCGCCACGTGTCGACGGGCTTGCCGCTCGGCTGCACGAGCAGCACCGGATCGTCGTCGTCATCGTCGCGGACGGTGTAGCCGTCGGTCAGCAGGGTCACGGCGCCGAACGTAACGGCTCGCCGGTACGCGAAAGTGACGCCGAAGTGAACTGGCGGTGGACGCCGCCGCGGACGCTAGCGGGCTTCGCGGCGGGGGCGGATGAGCGCCATCTTCGTCATCATCGTGTTCATCCGCTTGAGCGCCTTCTGGGACTGGTTGTAGTAGTTGCCGCCGGCGCCGACGCTGGTGCGCGGCGCCACCACGGCCTCCTGACGGCAGAACTTGCGCAGCCCGTCGGCGCCGCCGAACCGGGCGCCGATGCCCGAGGTCTTCCACCCGCCCATCGGCGCCGTGGTGCACATCAGGTTGGAGATCACGTCGTTGACGTTGACCGCGCCGCAATCGAGTTGCAGCGCAACAGCTTTGCCGCGTTCGACGTCCTTGGAGAACACCGATGCGCTCAAGCCGTAGGGGCTGTCGTTGGCGAGGCGCACGGCCTCCTCGACGCTGGACACCTTCATGATCGGCAGGGTCGGGCCGAACGTCTCCTCGGTCATGCACATCATCGAGTGGTCGACGTCGACGAGCACCGTCGGCGGGTAGAAGCTGCCCTCACCGGCGGGCCGTTCGCCGCCCGTCAGCGCGCGGGCACCCTTGGCCTTGGCGTCCTCGACGTGGCGCTCGGTGACGGCGACCTGACTCTGGTCGATCTGAGCGCCGATGTCGTTGCCGTCACCCGCGCCGACCTTGAGGTTCTCGACCGCGCGCACGACGGCGTCGACGAACTGCTGGTAGATCGCGTCGAGGACGTACACCCGCTCCACCGACACACATGTCTGGCCGGCGTTGAACATCGCGCCCCAGACGGCGGCGTGCGCGGCCAGGTCGACGTCGGCGTCCTCGAGCACGATCATCGGGTCCTTGCCGCCCAGCTCAAGGCTGACCGGGGTGAGCCGGCGCGCGGCGCGCTCCATCACCTTCGCGCCGGTGGCGCTGGACCCGGTGAACTGGATGTAGTCGGAGTTGTCGACCACGGCCTCGACGGCCTCGCGGGCGCCCTGCACGATCGCCATCACCTCGGGCGCCCCGGAGTCCAGCCAGCCGCGCAACAGCAGCTCGGCCGTCAGCGGTGTCCGCTCCGACGGCTTGAGCAGCACCGCGCAGCCGGCGGCCAGCGCGGCGATGCCGTCCATCAACAGGTTGGCCACCGGGTAGTTCCACGGCGCGATGATGCCGACGACCGGACGGGGCCGGTAGTGCACCGTGACCTTCTTGATCGACAGGAACGGCAGCGACGCCGGCCGGCTCTCCGGCGCCAGCGCCTTCTCCATGGTCTTGATGTAGTACGAGGCGATCATGATCAGCAGCGGCACCTCCTGCGCCGCGTCGACCGCGGACTTGCCGGTCTCCTTGATCAGCAGCTCTTCGATCTCGTCGCGGTGCTCACCCAGCCACACGGCGTAGCGGGCGAGGACCTTCGCGCGGCCTTTGGCGCCGCGGGCCTCCCAGTCGCGCTGCGCGGACCGCAGGCCGGTCGCGATGCGCGGCACGTCGGTGGGGTCCGTCCAGCGCACGGTGCCGGCGACGGCGCCGGTCGCGGGGTTGCGGATGGTGCCGGTCTCGGCCGCGTCCACGTCAGGCGTAGCAGTCATGACCCCATGCTAACCGCCTGCTGTGACGCAGATCGCAGTGGGGTTGACACCTGTCAAGTGGGGTGCCGGAGCACGCGGCCGGCCAACGTCACGATCGCCGTGCCGAGCAGCAGCGCTCCGACCGTGTCGGTGAAGTAGTGGAAGGTCGATCCGACGGCCAGCATGCCGACCGCCACGGGCAGCGCGGCCAGTGCCAGCACCCACAACCGTCTCCCTGCGGCCAGCACCACCAGGCCCGACACCACCACGAGCGTCGTCACGTGACCGCTCGGATACGCCAGGGCGCCGCCGCTCAGGCGGCCGAACAGCGGCTTGACGGTCCAGACCACCGCGATGCCCAGCGGCGGGCAGATCACCGCGGCGATCGCCAGTCGCCACCGTCCGCGCCACAGCGCGACGGCGAATATCGCGGCCAGCACGGCGAGCAGCACCCGCCAGTCCACCACCACCCGCCACCACCGCGGGAAGTCGCGGTCGGAGAACCAGGCGTCCAGACCGGTGGTCCCGGTGCCGACGGCGACGCCGAGCAGCACCATCGCCGCGATCGCGACCGGCGGCCACCATGCGGCCGCTCTCGTCATCGACACCTCAGCCGGCGATGCCCTGCACGTACGCCGCCTGCCCCAGGTGCTGGGCGCAGTCGTCGACGATGCTGACCAGGCGCGCGCTCGCGGTGACCGGTGGATCCCACCGCTCGTCGACGATCCGGCTCAGGTCCTGCGGCGTCACCGACGCGATGTACTCGAGCGTCACCTTGTGCACGGCGTGGTAGTAGCCGGCCAGCAGATCGGCCGACGCCCGGACCTTGTCGACGTCGTCCGCACCGTGGCCGTACCCGGTGTCGTCGCGCGGGAGGTCGAGCCCGAACCGGTCGACCCAGCCGTCGCGCGTCCACACCTCCTCGACCCCGGCGATGTCGCACAGCTGTGCGTCCTGCACACGGGCGCTGTGCCACAGCAGCCAGGCGATCGTGTTGGCGGTCGGTGCCGGCCGGTAGAGCGCCACCTCGTCGGACAGCTCGTCGGCGATCGCGTCGACGTGCTCGATGAGCCGGGTGAACGAGTCACGCAGCAGTTCGCGGGCCGCGGTCGCGTCGGAGTCAGCCATGGGTCTCAACGTACCCGTGACCCGGTCAGAACTGCCGCCCGAAGCGGGCCGCCGGGGCGCTTACGATCGGTCGGTGACAGCGCTGAGCAGAGTCGTTGTGGCCGCGATGATCCCGGTGAACATCGTATTGATCCTGTGGGTCTGGGTGGGTCGCGCGATGTTCGGCGGAACGGTGGGTCTGATCGCACTGATATCGGCGTTCACGGTGGTTCCCTTGCTCGTGATCGCGCTGTCGATGTCGACGTGGTCGGCGTTGCGGCACACGCGCCGGCACGGCCGGCTGACGACCGCTCAGATCGTGGTGCAACTGCTGCTGTGGCTGCTGCTGTTCGTCATCGGCGCAGTGCTGCCCGATGTGGCGGACAACAACGCCGAGCAGTCGGTGCTGACCAGGACCGTCGGCTGGAGCGGCGAGCTGCTGACGGTCGGCTTCGAACTCGCGAAGTGGCTCGCCGTGGCGGCGGTGGCGTGCTGGATCGTCTTCATGGCGCTGCTGTCGCGGGGACGCGGCGCGGTGACGATCCCGCCGCACTAACCCTTGGGGCCGCCGCCGTGGAAGACCGCCTCGACGTTGTTGCCGTCGGGATCGCGGACGAACGCCCCGTAGTAGTTCTCGTGGTACTCCGGCCACAGTCGCGGCTCGTGCAGCGGCTCCGCACCCAGCGCCAGCGCGGTGTGGAAGAACGCCTGCACGCTCTCGGGGTCCTTCGCGGCGAACGCGACGTGCATCTCCCGGTTGGGGCCGGGCACCTCGCCGGCGTTCATGTCGGCGATCCAGAAGTGTGGATGCCCCTCGGCGCCGTAGCCGACGGCCACGCCGAAGTCCATCTGCCTGCTGTAACCCAGGACGTGGAGCACCTTGTCGTAGAACTCTTTTGACCTGTCGAAGTCAGCGCAGTTGATTCCGAAGTGATCGATCACCCCGTCACCGTACATTCGTGCCATGACATATGACCTCCTCATTCGCAACGGCACCGTCGTCGACGGCCTCGGCGGTGAGCCGTTCACGGCGGACGTCGCGGTGTCCGACGGCGTCATCGCCGCGGTCGGCGCCGTGGACGGGACGGGCGTGCGGGAGATCGACGCCACCGGCCTGCTGGTCACGCCGGGATTCGTCGACCTGCACACCCACTACGACGGACAGGCCATCTGGTCGGACCGGATGACACCGTCGTCGGCGCACGGCGTGACCACAGCGGTGATGGGCAACTGCGGCGTCGGCTTCGCGCCGTGCCGGCCGGAGGACCACGACGTGCTGGTCGACGTGATGGCGGGCGTGGAGGACATCCCGGGCGTGGTCATGGTCGACGGCCTGCCGTGGACGTGGGAGACCTTCCCCGAGTTCCTCGACGCGCTGGATTCGCGACAGCGCGACATCGACGTCGCCGCCTTTCTGCCGCACTCGCCGCTGCGCGTCTACGTGATGGGCCGGCGCGGCGTCGAGCGCGAACCGGCCACCCCCGAGGACCTGGCGATGATGCGCAAGCTCGCCGCCGAGGCCGTCCAGGTCGGCGCGCTGGGCTTCGCGTCGTCGCAGCTGACCCTGCACAAGAGCGAAAGCGGCCATCCCATCCCGAGTTTCGGCGCGGCGTACGCGGAATTCGACGCGATCGCCCGTGGCGTCCGCGACGGCGGAGGCGGGCTGATCCAATTCGTGCCCGACCTCGTCGCCGGTGACTACGAGCCCGCGCTGCGGACGGTGTTCGACGTGGCCGAGGACGTCGGCCTGCCCGTCACCTTCACCCTGGCGATCGGCAACGCCGGTGACCCGTTCTTCGTCGACGCGCTCACCATGGTGGAGAAGGCCAATGCGGCCGGCGGTGACATCAGCGCCCAGGTGTTCCCGCGGCCGATCGGCCTGGTGCTCGGCCTCGAACTGTCCGGCCACCCTTTCGTGCTCTACCCGAGCTACCGCGAACTGGCGGGCCTGCCGCTGGCCGAACGGGTCGCCGAGATGCGCAGACCCGAAGTGCGCGAACGCATCCTGAACGACACCGCGGCCGGCGACGGGCATCCGCTGATGTTCGCCGCGCAGGCGTTCGAGTGGATGTTCCCGCTGGGCGACCCGCCGAACTACGAACCCGACCGGTCGGACAGCATCGCCGCCAGGGCGCGGGCGCGCGGCGTGAGCCCGCTCGAGGAGGCCTACGACCGGGTGCTCGACGACGACGGGCACGCCATGCTGCTGGTCACCCTGGCCAACTTCCGGGACGGCTCGCTGGACACGGTGGCCGACCTGATCCGCCGCGACGATGTGGTGCTCGGCCTCGGCGACGGCGGCGCGCACTACGGGATGATCTGCGACGCAAGCTTTCCGACGTACATGCTGACGCACTGGGTCCGTGATCGCGCGGCGGGCCTGCTGTCGGTCGCCGACGCGGTGCGGGAGCTGACGTCCGCGCCCGCGCGGGTGGCCGGCCTCGCCGACCGGGGCCGCATCGCGGTCGGCTACAAAGCCGACCTGAACGTCATCGACCCCGATGCGC
>NZ_JAUMSQ010000064.1:0-14344 GCF_030519285.1 Mycolicibacterium arseniciresistens | reverse complement strand
GGTCGCGGTGTGAGGCGTGCCGAAGACGAGTGCCAGCGTGGCGGCGATGGCTGCGACCCCACCGGCACCGGCGATCAGGGCCGCCGGCCGAAGGGATCGCGTCGCCCGCGGGGGCGTCGGATACTCGACGGCGACGGATTCGGCGGACCACGCATAGGGCGGCGGTGCGGCGAGGGCCGGGGTCGGCTGCGCCGCGGTCGCGGCGGCCGGTTCGAAGCGGTACACGCCTGCGGGGCGGGTAGGCGGGTTCCACCAGCTCTCGGTGCGGGTGTTCGGGTCGTATGTGGACATGGGGATGCTCCTCGGTCGTCGGCCTCCAGGGGGATTCCTGACGGCGTCACGCATCCGAAGCTAGGGAGTGCGAACGGCGTTGGCGCGCTTGTGCTCACAACCCGCGCAGCGTGCGAAAAGCCGGTTCTGCGCATTGTGCTCGCCGAGTGGTACGAGGTGTGCCGCGGAATAGCTCGCGGGGTGGCTGTGGTTGGGTGAACCGTGACCGATCAACCCGAACTGAGCCCCACCGACTGGGTACGCGAACAGACAGAGCGCATCCTCGCGCAAGGCAGCACGGACGGCGTCGAGGTACTCGACCGAGCGGTCGTCCTCTTCACCACGACCGGCGCGCAGTCGGGCAAGAAGCGCTATGTGCCGCTGATGCGGGTCGAGGAGAACGGCAAGTACGCGATGGTGGCGTCCAAGGGCGGCGACCCCAAACACCCGAGTTGGTACTTCAACGTCAAGGCCAATCCCGCCGTGACCGTGCAGGACGGCGACAAGGTGTTCACCGGCACCGCGCGCGAGATCGAGGGCGAAGAGCGCGAGCACTGGTGGAAGCTGGCCGTCGAGGCCTATCCGCCGTACGCGGAGTACCAGACCAAGACGACGCGGCAGATCCCGGTCTTCATCGTCGAGTAGTCCGCCCCGGGGCATTTTCGCCTCGGCAAATGTCGGATCCGCCATCGTCACGGCGCGGCGTATGTGATCTTTGACACATGCGTAAGGCAATGCAGAGCGTCGTGTTGTTCCTGCTCGGGGCATTGGGCGCCGTCTTACTCGGCGCCGCGATGGCGATCACAGCTGCGGTCAGCCTCGCTGCCACGGCCTTGATCGTGCCGGGGACGGGCACCCCCGTCGCCGACCTCCCGTACATGGAGAACGTGCGCGATTATTACCTGGGCGACACCGCGTGCCAGCCCGGCAGCTGCACGCTCGAGAGCATCGAGTACCCCGCGTCGTTCTGGCCGATGCCGTTCCCGGGCTGGTGCCGCTCCGGAGCGAACGGATGCGACACGTGGAACGTGTCCGTGGAGAAGGGCGTCGAGGATCTCGACATGAAAATCGACACCTGGCTCGCGCAGAATGCCGACAACGACGAGCGTCTCGTCATCTTCGGCTACTCGCAGGGCGGCCAGGTCGTCTCCAACAAGATGAGAGAACTCGCCACGACGCTCACCCCGCAGCAGAAGGGGCGGATTGAGGTCGTGATGATCGGCAGCATCGCCAATCCCGACGGCGGGCTGTGGCCGCGGCTCAGCCCGTTCTCATTGCTCACCCAGGTCCTCCTCGACGCGACGCTGGGTCCGCCGATGATCACGGACAGCGGGCTGAAGACCACTGTCATCGGATTCGAGTACGACCCGGTGGTGTACTCGCCGAAGTACTGGGGCAACCCTCTCGCGGTGTTGAACGCGCTGGCTGCGTTCGACACCGTCCACGGTCAGTACTTGGCCGGCCCGAATCGCCCGGGCAGCGGATCACTGCCGTACGGGTACACGCAAGCCGAATTGGAGGCAGCGCTCGCCGATCCGGCCAATGTCCGCTACGGCGGCGGCGATCCGATCTCCGGCAACCGGTACATCATGATCCCGGCGAAGTCGCTGCCGCTGGCCGACCTGATCCTGAGTCTGGCCGACTCGGCAGGCATCAAGCCCTTCGTGAAACCGTTCGTCGACCTGCTGGCGCCGATGGCCAAGGTGATCATCGACCTCGGCTACGACTGGAGCGGCGATCCCGACACGCCACAGAGCCTGTCGATCCTGCCGTTCAACCCGAATCAGAACTGGCTCGACGTCGGCGTGAAGCTGATCGCAGCGGCGATCCAAGGCATCCAGGCCTTCCTCGGCAACTTCGGTGCGGGGGCCACGGCCGACCCAGCGACGACACAGGAGCCGCTGTCGACGCTCCGGATGGCACTGGCGCCGAACGACGTCGAGACGGTTCCCACCGAGGCGACACCGGCACCGGAGGACGCGCTCGGAAAGCTCCGGCTCGTGCCTGATCTCGTCGAGGCACCGAAGGGCGCGCCGACTCCCGTGCCGCAGGTCGTCGACCAAGTGTCCGTTGTCTCGGACGTTGCGCAGGCCGAGATCGTGACCGAGAAGCCGGCGATTCAGCTGGTTCCCGAGGTGCCCCTTGTTCCGCCGGTTGCTGTGCCCGAGAAGACGATCACGCCGGAGGCGCCGCCGGTGCCTTCGGGCGAATCGGTCGTCATCAACGGCGACGGCACTGTCGGGGATGGCGACAAGAAGGACGTCACGCCCGGAGACGGTGACAAGAACGACGTCACGCCTGCCGATGGCGACGGGAAAGATGCCGAGACCGAGGACGGCGACGAGAACGACGCCGAGACCGGGGAGGACGACAAAGACGCCGAGGCCGGGGAGGACGCCGAGAAGGACGTCGAAAAGAACGACGGCGCGGACGGCGACAAGGCGGCGGCCTGACCGGATCTCGTTCTCGGTCACCGTCGAGTAGTCCGCCCGGGGCGGCGGTGTCGATGGCAACCGCCACCCGTCACGGCGACGTGCCGTCTGACGTGTCGCCCGACCCGTCGGCGTCCGACGTGGAGCCGTCCTGATTGGTGCCGTCCTGGCTCGTGCCGTCCGACGTCGAGTCTGTCGAGGATCCCGCATCGCTGCCTGTCGTGGCGTCGGTGGTCGGTTCGGCCGTCGCCGAATCCTCGGGCGCCGCAGGGGCACTCGTGGCCGTCTCGTCGATGGCGGTTTCGGCGGGCGCTGTGGGCGCGGTGGCCCCTGTCGTGGCCGCCGGCTCGGTCACCGGCGTCGACGGTGCCGGTGCCGACGTCGTGGCGGCCACCGTCGTACTCGGCGCCGTTGTCGTCGGTGGTGCGGTGGACGTCGCTGACGGGAAGGTCCCCGGCTGGTCCGCCTCGATGATGGCCTTGATCTCGTTGGTGAAGGCGTCGAGCTGGGGGGCGATGTCGTCCGGGTCCACCTTGCCCTTCTCGATGTGCGCTTCGTAGGCCTGGATTCGTTCCCAGACGGCGTCGAGCTTCGCGGTGGCGTCCTCCGACAGCGGCTCGTCCAACGTGACGAACAGCTGCCGTGCGAGTGCATAGGTCAGGCAGTTGACGCATTCGTAGTTGAGCGCGCCGGCGAGATTCTGCGGCACCGCGACATTGTCGTCCGTGGCGTCCTCGTCGATGACGATCACCACCTGGTAGGCGACGGCGACCGCGCCGCACGAGTTACACGAGGCGTAGGCGTGCGCCTCGTTGACGTTCATCGCCTCCGAACCTTCGACGTAGACCATGGCGAACGCCGCCTCGTACTCCATGGTGCCGTCGGTGGTGTTCACCGCGAGGGCCTGATTGTCCCCCGGGTCCGGGGCCAACGGCTTGTCGACCGGGAACACCCACCCTTTGTCGGCAGCCTGGGCAGCAGCAGGGTTCGCGATGTATCCGCCGCCGCCGTTGCTCTCCACCGCGGTCGGCGCCGCCTTGGGGACGAGGATGACCGCGAGTTGCGGCGAGCCCTGGGTCGGCGGCGGGGTGCTGGTGTCCCAGAGCGCCTGGATGACTCCGCGTTCCCCGGGGACGAGCCTGGTGCTCGCGACCGGCTGCGGCGCCTCGGTGACGGTTCGGGGTTCGCCCAGTCGATCCACGCCGAGTGCGAACGTGATGTCACCGATCGTCCCGCGCTCACTCGCCTGGATGGGCCGGTAGTTCTGCCCGTCGAGCCACGTGACGGCCACCCCGGCCGCCACGGCTGCGCCGCAGATGACGGCCAGCAACCGCAGCGCGGGCTTACCGGCCGTCGCGTGCCGGACGCCTTGGGTCACCTGGCGGATGACCCGGACCAGCAGGTAGATGATTCCCGCCATCGGAATCGCTATCGCGACCATGGCGAGCACCCGGGCGGCGGCCTGGATGAAGTCGCCATCGGCCCAGGCCGCGGCGAACACGTCCTGCTGCTTGTTCAGGCTCGCCCACGCCGTGCCGATCAGGCGAGGCAACGCGTAGACCGCCACGGCGAGAGAAGCGATCAGCAGCGGGACGACCACCAGCACCCACACGGTCACCACGATTCGGGCCCACGGCTTCAGTGCCCTCGCCTGCGGATCCCGCCACCGCCACGGCAACACGCCGAGCAGTGTCGGCTTGATGCGGCCGTAGAGGTCCGGCACACCCGTGAGGTCGGCCAGGACGTGGTAGCCGTCGAATCGCACCAGCGGTGCGAGCTGACGGAGCATCTGGACGATCTGCGTCGCGACGACCAAGAGCAGCGCGTCGTATCGGAGTCCCAGCCACAGGCCCGTGATCGCCACCGCGACAATGGCGTTGAAGTACAGGCCGCCGAGGTCGGTGCGCAGCCGTCCGGCACGGCCGAGGCGGTAGGAGTCGGTGACGTCGGTGTAGAACGCGGGCCAGACCAGGTAAAGCCCGAAACCCATGACGCCGGGTGTGGAACCGCCGTACCTGGCGGCGGCCGCGTGCCCGAACTCGTGGAAGCCCGCAGACAGCACCGTGACGACGAAGACGAGGATCAGCAGGCCTGGCCGTTCGAACGCGTCGTACGCAGCCGAGGCAAGCCCTTTGTTGAAGAACACCCACCAGCAGACGACGGCGAAGGCCGCGAGCACCGGCATGACCACCAGCGGCCGGAACAGGAACCGGAAGGGGTCGGTCAGCCTCCGGGTGCGGTCGGGATCGGTGACGGCGTAACGGAAACGGAGCCCCAGCAGCGGGTTTCGCTTCTCGACGGCGGGTTCGGTGCCGTCCGGCCCGACCAGCAGACCCAGCGGTCGCAACTGCTGATCGCAGAAGTGCGCGACGTTGTCCTCGCTGACGCCCCGGCCGGTCGACTCGGAGACCGCGGCGGCCACTTCCTCCGCATCGCGGCGACCATCGATCTCCCGCAACGTCGCATAGAGCAGCGGGGTCAGCTGGATGGTCTGACCGTCGGCCCGGCGAACCAGGGAGGGCGGGACCCGGTAGCCGGATCCCGCCATCTCCCCGATCAGCTCGACACCGTCCGCGCGACGCAGGAGGGCCTGCGTCGGGCCCGCGCCGTCGGTAGTCGCAGTCACCTGGGTGCTCCTCGTGTCAGCGGGGTGTGGCGTCAGCCGTCGGAGCCGGTGCTGCTGCCTGCGCTGTCGCCACCCGACGTTCCGTCGCCGCCGCTACCGCTGTCGGAATCACTTGAAGTGCCATCGCTTGTGGTGCTGCCGGTCTCACCGTCCGTGCCGTCGGGCTGTGTGGTGCCCTGGTCGATGGTGGAGTCCTGAACAGCGTTCGCGCTGGCGATACCCTCGAGCCGCTGATTGATGACCGCATCCTGGTTCGAGAACGCGATCGCGTCCGAATTGGTCGAACCGACGTTCGCGGCGACGGCGGCATCGATCGGCGCGGCCACGTTGGCGTTGGCGGCGACGGCGCCGGCGATCGGCGCCGCGAGGTCGGTGTCGAGGTCGACATTGACGTCGACGTTCAGCAGCGGGCCTTCGAGGGTGGCGAGGTCGCCGATCTCCACCGTGCCACCGTCGTCGGGCGGCGGCGGCGCGGGGTCGCCGTCGGCCTCGTCGGCCTGGTCGATGTTGCTGGTCTGATCGGCCTGTGCGTAGGCGTCCGCGAGCAGCACCTGGTTGACCGAGGCGGTCTGGATGGTCTCGGCCTGCGCACCGGAGTCCTGAGACAACACGTTGGCCGCCGCGGACGCCTCGAGAGGTGCTGCGACGTTGAGCTGGGCCGCCGCGGCCAGGTCGATCGGCGCGGCCGCGTCGATGAACACGTCCACGTCGACATTGAGGTCGAGGATCGTCACCACCTCTTTGTCCGGAAGCGCGGTGGCGACCTCCGCCTCGATCTCCTCCGGGGTCAGTCCCTGACTACTCATTGCGGTCTCCCGTCGCCGTGCCCGACGTTGCTGACGCCGGAGCTACTGGTCATCAGAATGGTGTCGAGAGACGTACCCACCCGCGGCCAAGATCATTTACCTTTGCGCAGAAAAACTTCAACATCGTTTCTTTAGACCAGCTAGAAGCGACAATTGCCTAATTAACCTCACCGCGAAACCGCGCATGATTCATCGCATTTCACGAGGCTTTCCGACAACGTGAAGCGTTCTACATCGACGTAGCTGAGCTACTTCTCGAACGTTCCGAAAAGGTCGGTGAGTAGACGCCAAGAAAGGTGCCGATCCGCGTACTGCAAGGTGACCGAGCGTGATTGTTCGGTGTAGCAGGCGTTCTGCTTTTCTCTTGCTGAGACTGTGGTGCCCCCGGCAGGATTCGAACCTGCGGCCTTCTGCTCCGGAGGCAGACGCTCTATCCCCTGAGCTACGGGGGCGCACGCGATGCGCCGTTGGGCGAAGACAGATTAGCGCATGGGAGTCGCCCGCTCCCAACCGCTGTTCGGCGGGTGTGCGCCGACGTCCGCAATCCGTGGCGTGTCGCCGTGCAGACGCGCCCGCTCGCCGGGGAGTAATCGATTCGGGCGGTGACCACCCCAGACCATAGGATGGACCCCCGTGACACCCGCCGACCTCGCCGAGCTGCTCAAGTCCACCGCCGCCGCGGTGCTGGCCGAGCACGACCTGGACGCCTCCGCCCTGCCGGCCACGGTCACCGTCGAGCGTCCCCGCAATCCCGAGCACGGCGACTACGCCACCAACATCGCCCTCCAGCTCGGCAAGAAGGTCGGCGCCAACCCCCGTGAGCTGGCCGGCTGGCTGGCGACCGCACTGGCCGACCAGGACGGCATCGCCTCGGCGGACGTGGCCGGGCCCGGCTTCGTCAACCTGCGGATCGAGGCGTCCGCGCAGGGCGTGATCATCGAGAACGCGCTGCAGGGGGGCCGGGCGTACGGGCACTCCGCGGTGCTGGCGGGTCAGAAGGTCAACCTCGAGTTCGTCTCGGCCAACCCCACCGGCCCGATCCACATCGGCGGCACCCGGTGGGCCGCCGTCGGCGACGCGCTGGGCCGGCTGCTGGCCACCCAGGGTGCCGAAGTGGTGCGCGAGTACTACTTCAACGACCACGGCGCGCAGATCGACCGGTTCGTCAACTCGCTGGTCGCCGCCGCCAAGGGCGAGCCGACGCCGGAGGACGGCTACGCCGGCAGCTACATCTCCGACATCGCCGCCCAGATCCTGCAGAAGGACCCCGAGGTGTTGACGTACCCGGATGCCCAGACGCGCGAGACCTTCCGGGCGATCGGCGTCGATCTGATGTTCACCCACATCAAGCACTCGCTGCACGAGTTCGGCACCGACTTCGACGTGTTCACCCACGAGGACTCGATGCACACCAGCGGCCGCGTCGAGCAGGCCATCGCCAAACTCCGTGAAACCGGCAACATCTACGAGAAGGACGGCGCAACCTGGTTGCGCACCACCGAGTTCGGCGACGACAAGGACCGCGTCGTCATCAAGAGCGACGGCAACGCCGCCTACATCGCCGGCGACCTGGCCTACTTCCTGGACAAGCGCCAACGCGGCTTCGACCTGTGCATCTACATGCTCGGCGCCGACCACCACGGCTACATCGCCCGGCTCAAGGCCGCCGCCGCCGCACTCGGTGACGATCCGGATACCGTCGAGGTGCTGATCGGCCAGATGGTCAACCTGGTCCGCGACGGCCAACCGGTGCGGATGAGCAAGCGGGCAGGCACCGTCATCACACTCGACGACCTGGTCGAGGCCATCGGCGTCGACGCCGCGCGCTACGCGTTGATCCGGTCCTCGGTGGACACCCCGATCGACATCGACCTCGAATTGTGGTCGTCGGCCTCCAGCGAGAACCCGGTCTACTACGTGCAATACGCACACGCCCGGCTCTCCGCACTCGCGCGCAACGCGGCCGAGCTCGGCGTCGTCGCGAGCGCCGAGCACCTCGAACTGCTCACGCACGACAAGGAAGGCACTTTGATCCGCAACCTCGGCGAGTTCTCGAGGGTGCTCAATACCGCTGCGGCCCTTCGTGAACCGCACCGGGTGTGCCGTTACCTCGAAGACCTGGCCGGTGACTACCACCGGTTCTACGATTCCTGCCGGGTGCTGCCCCAGGGCGACGAGGAGCCGGGTGACCTGCACGCCGCGCGGCTCGCGCTGTGCGACGCGACGCGTCAGGTGGTCGCCAACGGGCTGGCCATCCTCGGCGTCTCGGCCCCGGAGCGGATGTGATGGCGCACCCCGCAGGACCCAGGCACGCCGAAGAAGTTCGCCACGGCGGCACGCCGCCACCGCCGCTCGCAGCGGCCGATGTGCTCGAGTTGGCACCGAACGTGTGGCCCCGCAACGCCGTCCGTGGAGCTGACGGGGTGGTGTCGATCGCGGGCGTCCCCGTGACCGACATCGCCGCCGAGTTCGGCACGCCGGTGTTCGTGATCGACGAGGACGACTTCCGCTCTCGCTGCCGGGACATCGCCACGGCGTTCGGCGGCGGTGACAACGTCCGGTACGCCGCCAAGGCCTTCCTGTGCGGCGAGGTCGCCCGCTGGATCGACGAGGAGGGCCTCGCGCTGGACGTGTGCAGCGGCGGCGAACTCGCCGTCGCGCTGCACGCCGGCTTCCCGCCGGAGCGAATCGCGCTGCACGGCAACAACAAGAGCATCGACGAATTGACCGCCGCCGTCGCGGCCGGGGTCGGGCACGTCGTCGTCGACTCGATGATCGAGATCGAGCGCCTCGACGAGATCGCCGGGCGGCACGGCGTCGTGCAGGACGTGCTGGTGCGGGTGACCGTCGGTGTGGAGGCTCACACCCACGAGTTCATATCCACCGCACACGAGGACCAGAAGTTCGGACTGTCGCTGGCCAGCGGAGCCGCGATGGCAGGGGTGCGGCGGGTCTTCGAGGCCGGCAATCTGCGCCTGGTCGGTCTGCACAGCCACATCGGTTCGCAGATCTTCGACGTCGCCGGCTTCGAGATCGCCGCCCACCGGGTGATCGGCCTGCTGCGCGACGTCGTCGCCGAGTTCGGGGTCGACAAGACCGCGCAGATCGCCACCGTCGACCTCGGCGGCGGCCTCGGCATCTCCTATCTGCCGCAGGATGATCCGCCACCGATGAAGGTGTTGGCCGACAAGCTGCTGACCATCGTGGGTGAGGAGTCGGCCGCGGTCGGGCTGCCCGCGCCCCGGCTGGTCGTCGAACCCGGCCGTGCGATCGCCGGTCCGGGCACCATCACGCTGTACCGGGTCGGCACCACCAAGGACGTCGCAGTGAGCGCTACCGCGCACCGCCGCTACGTCAGTGTCGACGGCGGCATGAGCGACAACATCCGCACCTCGCTGTACGGGGCGGAGTACGACGTGCGGCTGATCTCACGCATCAGCGAGGCCGCGCCGACACTCAGCAGGGTGGTCGGAAAGCATTGCGAGAGTGGCGACATCGTCGTGCGCGACGCATGGATGTCCGACGATGTGGCCCCCGGCGACCTCGTCGGCGTCGCTGCGACCGGCGCGTACTGCTACTCGATGTCGAGCCGGTACAACATGCTGGCGCGGCCGGCGGTGGTGGCCGTCCGGGACGGAAGGGCGCGGCTGATCCTGCGCCGGGAAACGGTCGAAGATCTGTTGAGTCTGGAAGTGAGTTCATGAGTAGTGAGAAAGCCGTCGGCATAGCCGTTCTCGGTCTCGGCAACGTCGGCAGCGAGGTGGTGCGCATCATCGAGCAGAGCGCCGCCGATCTGGCTGCCCGCGTCGGTGCCCCGCTGGTGCTGCGCGGCGTGGGCGTGCGCCGGGTCGCCGGTGACCGCGGCGTTCCGATCGATCTGCTCACCGACGACATCGAGGGGCTCGTCTCGCGCGATGACGTCGACATCGTCGTGGAGCTCATGGGCCCCGTCGAACCCGCACGTAAGGCGATCCTCGCCGCGCTGGAACAGGGCAAGTCCGTCGTCACCGCGAACAAGGCGTTGATGGCACAGTCCACCGGTGAACTCGCGCAGGCGGCCGAATCGGCCCGCGTCGACCTGTATTTCGAGGCGGCGGTTGCCGGCGCGATCCCGGTGATCCGCCCGCTGACCCAGTCGCTCGCCGGCGACACCGTGCTGCGGGTGGCCGGCATCGTCAACGGCACCACCAACTACATCCTGTCCGCGATGGACGAGACCGGCGCCGACTACGACAGCGCCCTGGCCGACGCGAGTGCGCTCGGATACGCCGAGGCCGATCCCACCGCCGACGTCGAGGGTTACGACGCCGCCGCCAAGGCAGCGATCCTGGCGTCGATCGCCTTCCACACCCGGCTGACCGCCGACGACGTCTACCGCGAGGGCATCACCGCGGTCACCGCCGAGGACTTCGAGTCCGCCAAGGAGCTCGGCTGCACCATCAAGCTACTGGCCATCTGCGAGCGACTCACCACAGACGAAGGGCAGCAACGCGTCTCAGCGCGTGTTTACCCGGCGCTGGTGCCGCTGAGTCATCCCTTGGCCACCGTCAACGGGGCCTTCAACGCCGTGGTGGTGGAGGCCGAGGCCGCCGGCCGGCTGATGTTCTACGGCCAGGGCGCCGGCGGCGCCCCGACGGCGTCGGCGGTGATGGGCGACCTGGTGATGGCTGCCCGTAACCGCGTGCAGGGCGGCCGGGGCCCGCGCGAGTCGAAGTACGCCGCACTGCCGGTGTCGCCGATCGGCTTCATCCCGACCCGCTACTACGTCAACATGAACGTCGCCGACCGTCCCGGTGTGTTGTCCTCGGTGGCAGCGGAGTTCGGCAAGCGTGAGGTGAGCATCGCCTCGGTTCGCCAGGAGGGCATGGTCGACGAAGGCGGCCGCCCCTGCGGCGCCCGGATCGTGGTGGTCACCCACCGGGCCACCGATGCGGCGTTGTCCGAGACCGTCGATGCGCTCGGCGATCTCGACGTGGTGCAGAGCATCAACAGTGTCCTGCGGATGGAAGGCTTCACCGAATGAGCGCACCATCGCGCGCGGTGCACACCCCGTGGCCCGGCCTGATCGCCGCCTACCGCGACCGCCTGCCCATCGGCGACGACTGGGCACCCGTCACGCTGCTCGAGGGCGGCACGCCGCTGATCCACGCCCGACGGCTGAGCGAACAGACCGGGTGCACAGTGCATCTCAAGGTCGAAGGGCTCAACCCCACCGGCTCGTTCAAGGACCGGGGCATGACCGTCGCCGTCACCGACTCGGTGGCCCGGGGTCAGCAGGCAGTGCTGTGCGCGTCGACCGGGAACACCTCGGCGTCGGCGGCTGCCTACGCGGCCAAGGCAGGCATCACCTGCGCGGTGCTGATACCGCAGGGCAAGATCGCGATGGGCAAGCTCGCCCAGGCGGTCATGCACGGCGCCAAGATCATCCAGGTCGACGGCAACTTCGACGACTGCCTGGAACTGGCACGCAAGCTGACCACCGACCACCCCGCGATCGCTCTGGTCAACTCGGTGAATCCCTACCGCATCGAGGGCCAGAAGACCGCAGCGTTCGAGATCGTCGATGCGCTGGGCCACGCGCCCGACGTGCACGCGCTGCCGGTCGGCAACGCAGGCAACATCACGGCGTACTGGAAGGGCTACACCGAGTACCACCGCGACGGTCTCGGTGATCGGCTGCCCCGGATGCTGGGCACCCAGGCCGCCGGCGCCGCACCGCTGGTGCACGGTCAGCCGGTGAAGAACCCCGAGACCATCGCCACCGCCATCCGCATCGGTGCACCGGCGTCCTGGACGTCGGCCGTCGAGGCGGCGCAGCAGTCCGAGGGCCGTTTCCTGGCCGCCACCGACGAAGAGATCCTCACGGCCTACCACCTGATCGCGCAGTCGGAAGGTGTGTTCGTCGAGCCCGCGTCGGCCGCCAGTGTGGCCGGGTTGCTGAAGTCGGTTGAGGACGGCTGGGTGCGACGCGGATCGACGGTCGTGTGCACCGTGACCGGCAACGGCCTCAAGGACCCCGACACCGCGCTGCGCGGCATGCCGCCGGTCACCGCGATCGCGGTGGACCCGGCCGCAGTGGTCGCCGAGCTCGGCCTGGGCTGACGGGACGATCGTCGGTGACCGAGATCCTGCCCGTCGGGCTGACCGCGACGTCGGTGGTGCCCGCGTCGAGTGCGAACCTCGGCCCGGGCTTCGACAGTCTGGGTTTGGCGCTCAGCCTCTATGACGAAATCGTCTTGGAGACAACCGAGTCGGGCCTGATCGTCGAGGTCGAGGGCGAGGGCGCTGGTCAGGTTCCGTTGGATGCGACGCATCTGGTGGTGCGGGCAGTCGAGGCAGGCCTGCGCGCCACGGGGTTCCGCGCGCCCGGCCTGATCGTGCGGTGCCGCAACGACATTCCGCACTCCCGTGGGCTGGGGTCCTCGGCGGCGGCCGTGGTCGGCGGACTGGCGGCCGTCAACGGACTTGTCGCGCAGACCGGCTCGACGCCGATGACGCAGGACCGGCTCATCCAGCTGGCGTCGGAGTTCGAGGGACATCCCGACAACGCGGCGGCCGCGGTGCTGGGGGGCGCCGTGGTGTCCTGGACGGAGGCCGATGCCGGTGCGCGGCGCTATGCCGCCGCGCCGCTGCGCCTGCACCCCGGCATCCACCTGTTCCCGGCGATCCCCGAGCAGCGGTCATCGACCGCCGAGACCCGTGTGCTGCTGCCCGAGCAGGTCCATCACACCGACGCCAGCTTCAACGTCAGCCGTGCGGCGTTGTTGGTGGTGGCGCTGACCGATCGACCCGATCTCCTGATGGCGGCGACCGAGGATGTGCTGCACCAGCCGCAGCGCGGACCGGCCATGCCGGACTCGGCGGAATATCTCCGGCTGCTGCGGCGTTGTGGGGTGGCAGCTGTGCTCTCCGGGGCCGGACCAGCGGTTTTGGGGTTGAGCACCGAGCCCGCGCTCCCGCAGGCCGCCCATGAGTACGGCGCCGCGCACGGGTTCACCGTCGAGAAGATGGCGGTCGGCCGCGGTGCGAGCTGGACGTCCGGCGTTCCGGTCAACAGCTGACGCGCCGCAGCCGCCGAATGGCCACGTTCTTGCTTCCGGCTGAGAAGGGGGCTATTCTCGCTCTCGTCCAGCAATCGCAGCGTCTCTGCCTGCGCCGACACTAGGACGACCACTCATTCTCTCGAAATTCCACTCGTGGATTGACGACTCGCAGTCGGGCGGCGAATTCCGGCGATCACCG
The DNA here is from genome assembly GCF_030519285.1 of Mycolicibacterium arseniciresistens. NCBI lineage: Bacteria > Bacillati > Actinomycetota > Actinomycetes > Mycobacteriales > Mycobacteriaceae > Mycobacterium > Mycolicibacterium arseniciresistens. The sequence goes on along the minus strand of NZ_JAUMSQ010000064.1, from coordinate 968 downwards.
TTGCACAGGCGGCGGTGGGACCTTCGCGTTCAGCGAATCCGCTGAGCGCAGATGACCCCTTGCGAGATGCGATAGCGAGCGAGGGAAGAAAGGAAATCCGTGACTGATACGGACCTCTTCACAGCTGGTGGCGGCGCCGAGAACGGCGCGCTGTCCGACACTGTGACCCCAGACAACACTCCCGCTGCCGGCGCATCCGCTGACACGCCGGCGGCGGAGACCGCGCCCACGGCCGACGTGGCATCGGGCGACCGGTCCGCCTCGCTGAGCACCATGGTGCTTCCCGAGCTGCGCGCCCTGGCCAGGCAGATCGGCGTCGAAGGCGCCTCCGGCATGCGCAAGGGCGACCTCGTCGCCGCCATCCGTGCCCGGCGTGAGCAGCAGAACGGCGGCCAGCAGGCCGACACCGGACAGGCCAACGGCCACACCGCCGAGGCGGCTCCGGCCGAGGCGGAAGCGCCTCAGCAGGCGCGGGCACGTCGAGAACGGCGTGGCGCCTCCCGTCGCGCCGGTGCACCCGCAGACGGCGACGCGCAGCCGCCGGCAGCGGCGACCGAGGACAACACGGACGCCAAGGCCGAGGACAAGCCCGCTCAGGCGGAGTCCGCGGTGACGACCCAGGCGCCCGAGACGACCGACGGCGACACGGCGCGCGACGACCGCGACAAGGCGCCCGCCGATGGTGCCGCGGAACGCAAGCGCGACAACAAGTCCGACGGCGACCAGGGTGAGCAGAACCGTGGTGGCAACCGCAATGCCGAAAACCGTGGCGACGGCGGCAATCGCGGCGACGGCGGCGGCAACCGTGGCGATGGCGGCAACCGTGGCGATGGCGGCGGTAACCGCGGCGGCAATCGCAACGCCGACAACCGCGGCGGCAACCGCAACGCCGACAACCGCAACGACGACAACCGCGGCGGCAATCGCAACGCCGACAACCGCAACGACGACAACCGCAACGACGACAA
>NZ_JAUMSQ010000063.1:0-21445 GCF_030519285.1 Mycolicibacterium arseniciresistens | reverse complement strand
CGGCAACCGCAACGCCGACAACCGCAACGACGACAACCGCGGCGGCAATCGCAACGCCGACAACCGCAACGACGACAACCGCAACGACGACAACGATGACGACGAACGCGGCGGCCGGCGCGGCCGCCGGTTCCGCGATCGCCGGCGTCGCGGCGAACGAGGCGCCGAGGGCGGTGGCGCCGGTGGCGGTGACACCGAACTCCGTGACGACGACGTCGTGCAGCCCGTCGCAGGCATCCTCGACGTGCTCGACAACTACGCCTTCGTGCGGACCTCCGGCTACCTGGCCGGCCCCAACGACGTGTACGTGTCGATGAACATGGTCCGCAAGAACGGCCTGCGCCGCGGCGACGCGGTGACGGGCGCGGTGCGGGTGGCCAAGGACGGTGGTGACGGCGGCAACCAGAATCAGCGGCAGAAGTTCAACCCGCTGGTCCGGTTGGACAGCGTCAACGGCGGCCCGGTCGAGGACGCCAGGAAGCGGCCCGACTTCAACAAGCTGACGCCGCTGTACCCGAACCAGCGGCTGCGTCTGGAAACCACCCCGGACCGGTTGACCACCCGCGTCATCGACCTGATCATGCCGATCGGCAAGGGTCAGCGCGCCCTGATCGTCTCGCCGCCCAAGGCCGGTAAGACCACGATCATGCAGGACATCGCCAACGCGATCACGGTCAACAACCCGGAATGCCACCTGATGGTCGTGCTCGTCGACGAACGGCCTGAAGAGGTCACCGACATGCAGCGTTCGGTGGTGGGCGAGGTCATCGCCTCGACCTTCGACCGGCCGCCGTCGGACCACACCCAGGCCGCCGAGCTGGCGATCGAGCGGGCCAAGCGGCTCGTCGAGCAGGGCAAGGACGTCGTCGTGCTCTTGGACTCGATCACCCGGCTCGGCCGCGCGTACAACAACGCATCGCCCGCCTCGGGTCGCATCCTCTCCGGTGGTGTGGACTCCACCGCGCTGTACCCGCCGAAGCGATTCCTCGGGGCGGCGCGCAACATCGAGTTCGGCGGCTCGCTGACGATCATCGCCACCGCGATGGTCGAGACCGGTTCGACCGGTGACACGGTGATCTTCGAGGAGTTCAAGGGCACCGGCAACGCCGAGCTCAAGCTCGACCGCAAGATCGCCGAGCGCCGGGTGTTCCCGGCGGTCGACGTGAACCCGTCGGGCACCCGCAAGGACGAGTTGCTGCTGTCGCCGGACGAGTTCGGCATCGTGCACAAGCTGCGCCGGGTGCTGTCCGGTCTGGACAGCCATCAGGCCATCGACCTGCTGATGAGCCAGCTGCGGAAGACGAAGACCAACTACGAGTTCCTGGTGCAGGTCTCCAAGAACACCCCGGGTTCGGTCGACAACGACTGACGCCATCTCGGAAGGAGAGCCCCCGCCCTACGGCGGGGGCTTTTCTTCGGCTCGCCTCGGTACTCAAAGTTGAGTAGTCTGGCGGACATGGCCACGACAACGATCCCGATGCTGCCCTGCGTCGCGCCGGACCAGACAGTCGAGTTCTTCACCGCGCTCGGCTTCGAGACGATCTACAGCCAGACCCGTCCGTACCTGTCGCTGTGGTTCCGGCGCGCCGAACTGGAACTCCAGTACGTGGGGGCGCCGACGAACCTCGACCCCGCCGAAGAGTGTTCCGGTGGTTGCGTGGTGATGGTCGACGACCAGGAGGCCCTGGCCGCGCTGCACGACGACTTCACCGTCGCGCTGCGCCGCCAGTACGGCAAGGTGCTCGCAACGGGCCGGCCCCGGATGACCTACTTCCGGCCGGGTCAGACCCGGTTCTCCGCGGTCGACCCATCCGGCAACAATCTCGTCTTCATCAGCCGCGACGAGCCCATCGAACTCGAGTACGGCGGCTCGGCGGCGCTGACCGGTCTGGCCAAGGTCATCGACAACGCGCGGATCTTCCGCGACTTCAAGACCGATCCCCGAGCGGCCGCCCGCGCGCTCGACTCCGGGCTGCGCCGCCACCGTGCCGACGCGCCGTTGCGTGACGTCGCCCGCGCGTTGGCCGCCCGCGCGGAAATCGCCGTCGCGCTCGGGGACCGGGCGCGCGTCGAGGAGATCGACGCCGAACTGAACGCCTTGCCACTGAGCCAGGCCGACCGGGCCGCACTCGCTGACGACCTGGCGGCGGCCGCTCGGCTGGAACGCTGGCTGTCGGACTGATGTCGACCGTCCGCCTGCTCGTCCTGGGCGTCGTGCGGATGCACGGCGCCGCGCACGGCTATGCCGTCCACCGCGAGCTGACGTCGTGGCGGGTGGACACCTGGACCAAGGTGAAGCCGCCGTCGATCTACCACACGGTCAAACAACTGGCCCGGGAAGGCTTTCTGCAGGACACCGGCCGCACCGAGAACTCCCGCGGGCCGGCTCGGGTCGAGTACCTGGTCACGGCGACGGGGGAGCGGGAGTTCTTCCGGCTCCTCGAGGCGGCCCTGCTCAATCCGGACATCGAGGAGTTCGGCGCCGGAATCGCCCTCATGCGCTTTCTGCCCAGGCGCCGGGTCACCGAATTACTCGAGGCGCAACTGAGCGTCACGCGGACCATCGGCGATGAGCTGCAGGACTTGAAGGCGCAGTGGCCCGACCCGGCCGAGCCGCCGCACGCACAGCACCTGCTCGACCTGTGGCGCGGAACGTTCACTGCCACTTCGGACTGGACGGCGCAGATGCTCGCCCGGGTCGCCGGTGGTGAATTCACCTTCGCCGACGACGCCGGGCCGCACGGCGATCAGAGCGCGGGATCTGCCCGCAGACCGGGCATCACGTAGCGCCGGACGTGGGTGAGCATCGCTACCCGGTCGCCGGCGTCGAGCGTGTTTCCCGGCACCGTCGCGAGTGAGAGAATCACCCGCGCAACCCATTCCGAAGCCTCGGCGATGTCCGTACCGGCGTGGATCTCGCCTGCGTCGCGGGCGGCGACCAGGTAGCGGGACCAGAAGTCGGCGAGGTCGGGCACCAGCCCCGCCACACCCGCGCCCGCGCACGCCGCGAACTCCTCGGGTTCGTCGATCCGCAGCTTCATCAGCAGCGCGCCGGGGTCGTCGTAGGCGGTGCGGCCGTGCCTGATACCCGCGACGAGCTGGCGGTCCAGGCCCGTCACCGACTCCAGCATTGCGTGGGCCTGCGACCAGTACGCGTCGTTGAGGCGCACGATCGCGGCGCCCAGCAGCGACACCTTGTCGGGGAAGTGCCGGTACAGCCACCCGCGCGACACCCCGGCCTGTTCGGCCACCTCCGACACCGTCGTCGCGCGAATGCCGTTGACGCGCAAACACTCCTCGGCGGCGTCGATCAACCGATCGCGCACCGTCGGGGTGGGCGTGCTCGCCGTCACCTGCGTGTCCCTTCCGCAATCCGCCGCGGAGTCGCCCGCGTCGGATGCATTCTGCCAAGTGACGTGCCGTGTGCAATTCGCGGCACCGCAATGGTAGACAACCATGGTAGACACTTCTGCGAATCTGTTCACTACTCGACGAGGCGGCCGGGCATGACGGAAACCCTGCAGCAGCTGCTGCGTGAACGTGCCGACCGGGACACGGTCGCGGTGCGGCACGGGGAGCGCAGCTGGACCTGGCGCGAGCACATCGCCGACGCGAGCACCCAGGCGTCGGCGCTGATCGCCGCAGCTGACCCGCAGCGGCCGCTTCACGTCGGAGTCCTGCTCGGCAACACCCCCGAGATGCTGACCGCGCTGGCCGCCGCCGCCCTGGGCGGCTACGTCCTGTGCGGTGTCAACACCACCCGCCGAGGCGACGCACTGGCCCGCGACATCGCCCGGGTGGACTGCCAGATACTGCTCGTCAACGCCGAACACCGTCACCTGGTCGAAGGCCTCACGCTGCCCGGTGTCACGGTTTTCGACACGTCGAGCGCCGAGTGGACGCAACGCCTTGCCGCCGCGCCCGCACTGACGCCGCACCGGGAGGTCGCGCCGGACGACACCTTCATGATGATCTTCACCTCCGGCACCAGCGGAGAACCCAAGGCCGTCGAGGTTCCGCACTCGATGGTGCTGTTCGCAGGCAGCGCGCTGGTGCAGCGCTACGAACTCGGTCCGGACGACGTCTGCTACCTCGCGATGCCGCTGTTCCACTCCAACGCGGTGTACGCCGGCTGGAGCGTCGCCGTCGGCGCCGGGGCCGCGATGGCGCCGGCGTCCTTCTCGGCATCCCGCTTCCTCGCCGACATCCGCCGCTACGGCGTCACCTACATGAACTACGTCGGCAAGCCGCTGGCGTACATCCTTGCCACCCCCGAGCAGCGGGACGACCACGACAACCCGCTGCGTATCGCCTTCGGCAACGAGGCCGCCGACCGCGACATCGAGGCCTTCGGCCGGCGCTTCGGCTGCACGGTCTGGGACGGGTTCGGCTCCACCGAGACCGCGGTGATCATCACCCGGCCTGACGACTGCCCAGCGGGGTCCATCGGCCGCGGCTTCCCCGGCGTGGCGATCCACAACGCAGAGACCCTGCAGGAGTGCGCGGTGGCCGAGTTCGACGCCACCGGTGCGCTGGTCAACGCCGACGACGCGGTCGGGGAGCTGGTCAACACCGCGGGCAGCGGGCTGTTCCGCGGCTACTACAACGATCCCGGCGCGACGGCGGACCGGATGCGGCACGGGATGTACTGGTCCGGGGACCTGGCCTACCGGGACGCCGAGGGCTGGATCTACCTGGCGGGCCGCACTGCCGACTGGATGCGCGTCGACGGCGAGAACCTGACGACCGCGCCGATCGAGCGAATCCTGTTGCGGCTGAGCGTGATCAACAGGGTTGCGGTGTATCCGGTGCCGGACGACCTCGTCGGCGACCAGGTGATGGCCGCCGTGGTGCTGCAGGACGACGCGACGCTGACACCGGCGGAGTTCGAGGCGTTCCTCGCCGCCCAGCTCGACCTGTCACCGAAAGCGTGGCCCCGTTACCTGTGGATCGCCGACGACCTGCCGAGCACGGCCACGAACAAGATCCTCAAGCGGGAATTGGTGGCACGCGGGACGGATCCGGACCGCAGGCTGCTGTGGAAGCGCTCAGGGACCCGTTACGCCCCGCACGGCCAGCCGGCGGTCAGCGGTACGGATCGGTGATCTCGCGCAGCGACATCAGCATCCCGCGCAACTGTTCGTAGGCCTCCGGGCCGACGTGGGTGCGCCATTCGGCCTCCACCTTGGCGACCTCGCCGGCTGCCGCCGCACACAGTGCTCTGCCTCTGGCGCTGAGTGTCACCAGGCGTGCCCTCGCATCAGCCGGGTCGGGTCTGCGCACTACGTAACCGCTCCGCTCGAGTTCGTCGATCAACGCTCCCGCGGTCTGCTTGGTCACCTGTGCCTGCTCGGCGAGTTCGGTGACGCGGATGCCGTTCGGGCTCAACCTCTGCACGATCCGACACTGCGCCACCGTCAGATCGTCGAAACCCGCGGCCCGTAACGCCTGAAAGATCTGTGTCTCGGCGGCGCGATGCGCGATGAACAACAGGGTCGCGGTGTTGGGTGCCTCGGTCACCCCGTTGACTTTAGTACGGGATCCTGTCTATATTTCGTCAGGAATCCTGACTAAAAGGAGGCTCGCCGTGGACACCGCCACGATCTGGCACCACATCGACACCGAGCGGGCCTCCCTGGCCGATTTCCTCGAGACGCTCGACGCAGACCAGTGGGCGACACCGTCGCTGTGCGCCGGGTGGACCGTCCGCGACGTCGCCGTCCACATCACCCAGTCCGGCGCCCCATGGCGCCGCCTGGTGCGCGAGGTGCTGCGATCAGGTTTCCGCTTCAACGCGATGGTGCACCGGGTCGCGCGCGAGGATCCCAGCACGCCCGAGGAGATCGTCGCGACGCTGCGCGCCATGGCGGGCAGCCGGCGGCGCCCACCGGGCACCGCCGTGGCGGACCCGCTGATGGATGCGCTGGTGCACGGTCAGGACATCGCCGTGCCGCTGGGCGTCGACCGCCCGATGCCGCCCGCCGCCGCTGTCGTCGCGGCCCGGCGGGTGTGGGACATGGGCTTCCCCATGCACGCGAAGAAGCGATTCGCCGGGGTCGAGTTCACCGCCACCGACGCCGACTTCCACGTGGGCAGCGGCGAACAGGTGCAGGGACCGATCCGCGACATCCTGCTGGTGCTCTCGGGCCGGCGCGCGGGCCTGCCCGGCCTGTCGGGCCAAGGAATAGCGGCAGCCTCCGCCGGTGTTTAGGAGGTTGGCGGCTGACCTGGCATAATCGACCGCTAGTCACCCTCGGTTCCGGTTCACGCCTGATCTACCAGGTCAATGGCAGGCGACCCGGCGGCCAACGAATGAAGAGGACACCAATGAAGACGGGAATCCACCCCGAATACGTCGAGACCACCGTCCAGTGCGGCTGTGGCAACTCGTTCCAGACTCGCAGCACCAAGGGCAGCGGCCAGATCGTGGTCGAGGTCTGCTCTCAGTGCCATCCCTTCTACACCGGCAAGCAGAAGATCCTCGACAGCGGCGGCCGCGTCGCCCGCTTCGAGAAGCGCTACGGCAAGCGCGCCGGTGCCGCGGACAAGAAGGCCGCCGACAAGTAGCTGCCCTTCCGACGCCCGTTCTGTCGCTGTCAGCGCAGGCCGGGCGTCGGTTGCGTTACGGGGACGACGTGAGAGAGGAGATCGGCACACATGAGCGCACCCACCGCGGTCGACGCGCTGATCGCCGAGCACGCAGACCTGGAGCGCCAGCTGTCCGATCCGGCGCTGCACGCCGACGCCGCGCGGGCCCGCAAGGCGGGCCGCCGCTTCGCGCAGCTCGCGCCCATCGTCGCCACGCACCGAAAGCTGGAGGCCGCCCGGGGTGACCTGGAGGCGGCCCGCGAGCTGGCCGCCGACGACGACTCGTTCGCCGCCGAGGTGCCCGAACTCGCCGCCAGCGTCGACGCGCTGGAGACCCAGCTGTCCGACCTGCTGGCCCCCCGGGACCCGCACGACGCCGACGACATCGTCCTCGAGGTGAAATCCGGTGAGGGCGGCGAGGAGTCGGCCCTGTTCGCCGCCGACCTGGCCCGGATGTACATCCGCTACGCCGAACGGCACGGCTGGACCGTCACCGTGCTCGACGAGACCACCTCGGACCTCGGCGGCTACAAGGACGCCACCCTGTCGATCCGCAGCAAGGGCGACTCGGCCGACGGCGTCTGGTCGCGACTCAAGTTCGAAGGTGGTGTGCACCGGGTGCAACGGGTGCCCGTCACCGAGTCGCAGGGCCGGGTGCACACGTCGGCCGCGGGCATCCTGGTCTACCCCGAACCCGAAGAGGTCGAGCAGGTGCAGATCGACGAGTCCGATCTGCGCATCGACGTCTACCGGTCGTCCGGCAAGGGCGGTCAGGGCGTCAACACCACCGACTCGGCGGTGCGCATCACCCATCTGCCCACCGGCATCGTCGTCACCTGCCAGAACGAGCGGTCCCAGCTGCAGAACAAGGCACGCGCCATGCAGGTGCTCGCCGCGCGCCTGCAGGCCGTCGCGGAGGAACAGGCGCAGGCCGACGCGTCCGCCGACCGGGCCAGCCAGATCCGCACCGTCGACCGCAGCGAGCGCATCCGGACGTACAACTACCCGGAGAACCGCATCGCCGACCACCGCATCAACTTCAAGGCGCACAACCTCGATCAGGTGCTCGACGGCGACCTCGACGCGCTGTTCGACGCGCTGGCCGACGCCGACAAACAGGCCCGACTCAACAAGGCATGACGCGGATGCGTGAGGCGATCGACGAGGCCGCGGCGACGCTCGCCGCGGCCGGCATCGGTTCCCCGCGCGTCGACGCAGTGGATCTGGCCGCCGAAGCGGCCGCGACCGACCGCGGCCGGGTGGCCCTGATCGACACGGTCACCGACGACGTCCTGGAGCGCTACCGCGAACTGATCGCCGCCCGCAGCCGGCGGATCCCCGTGCAGCACCTGGTCGGCACCGCGGCGTTCGGGCCCGTGCAGGTCCGCGTCGGCCCCGGCGTGTTCATCCCGCGACCCGAGACGGAGTCGCTGCTCGAATGGGCGCTGGCCCAACCGCTCGGTGAACACCCGCTGATCGTGGATTTGTGCACCGGATCCGGTGCGCTGGCCCTGGCGTTGGCGCGAATCCGGCCGGACGCGCGGGTGGTCGCCGTCGACGACAGCGAGGCGGCCCTCGAATATGCCGCGCAGAACCTGGCCGGCACCGCCGTCGAATTGGTGCACGCCGACGTGACCGTCCCGGGTCTGCTGCCCGACCTCAGCGGCCGCGTCGACCTGATCGTCGCCAATCCGCCCTACATCCCCGACGGAGCGGTGCTCGAACCCGAGGTGGCCGACCACGATCCCGCGCACGCGCTCTTCGGCGGGCCCGACGGCATGGCGGTGATCCGGCCGATCATCGACCTGGCGGCGCGCCTGCTGCGGCCCGGCGGGCGGTGCGGCATCGAACACGACGACACCACCTCGGCGCAGACCGTCGCGGCGTTCACCGACCACGGCGGATTCACCGACGCGATGGCGCGCCGGGACCTGGCCGGACGGCCGCGCTTCGTCACCGCGACCCGGAGGCCGACGACATGATCGGGTGCATGACATGACCGGCAACTTCGACTGCACCGACCCCGGCGAGCGGGACGCCGGGATCGCCGCCGCGGTCAGCGCGCTCAAGGGCGGGGGACTGGTCGTGCTGCCCACCGACACCGTCTACGGCATCGGCGCGAACGCCTTCGACAGCTCTGCGGTGGCCGCACTGCTGGCCGCCAAGGGCCGTGGCCGCGACATGCCGGTGCCCGTGCTGGTCGGCTCCTGGCACACCATCGACGGGCTGGTGTACTCGGTGCCGCGCACCGCCCGCGAACTCATCCGGGCATTCTGGCCCGGCGCGCTGAGCCTGGTCGTGCGGCAGGCGCCGTCGCTGGCCTGGGACCTCGGCGACGCCGACGGCACCGTCATGCTGCGGATGCCCCTGCATCCGGTGGCCATCGACCTGCTGCGCGAAGTCGGCCCGATGGCGGTGTCCAGCGCCAACATCTCCGGCAGCCCCGCCGCCGTGACGGCCGCCGACGCCCGCGCCCAACTCGGTGACAAGGTGGAGGTGTACCTCGACGCCGGGCCGTCCGCCCAGCAGGCGGCGTCCACCATCGTCGACCTCACCGGCGCCCATCCGCGCATCCTGCGCGTCGGTCCGGTCAGCGCCGAGTCGGTCGCCGAGGTCCTCGGCGTGAACACGGAGAGCCTGCTCACCGAGTGAGCCGGCCCGGTTGCAGTACGGTGGCGCGGTAATGACAGCAGTGCTCGATCATGCGTCGCAGGAGCTGCTGGCGCTGTCCGACCGTGGTGCGGGCGTCCCGCTGCGCGAGCTCGCACTCGTCGGCCTGACCGCCGCGATCATCACCTACTTCGCCACCGGTTGGGTGCGCGTGCTGGCCACCCGCCTCGGCGCGGTGGCCGTGCCCCGCCAGCGCGATGTGCACGTGCAGCCGACGCCCCGGATGGGCGGGCTGGCGATGTACGTCGGCGTCGCCGCGGCCGTCCTCCTCGCCTCCCAGCTCCCGGCACTGACACGGGGCTTCGTCTACTCGACCGGCATGCCCGCGGTGGTGGTGGCGGGCGGGTTGATCATGGCCATCGGCCTGATCGACGACCGCTGGGGACTGGACGCGCTGACGAAGTTCGCGGGCCAGATCACCGCCGCCAGCGTGCTCGTCACGATGGGGGTGGCGTGGAGCGTGCTCTACATCCCGATCGGCGGCGTCGGCACCATCGTGCTCGACCAGGTCTCGTCGATCCTCCTCACGCTCGCGCTGACCGTGGCGATCGTCAACGCGATGAACTTCGTCGACGGTCTGGACGGTCTGGCCGCCGGCCTGGGTTTGATCACCGCGTCCGCCATCTGCATCTTCTCGGTCGGACTGCTCCGCGACCACGGCGGCGACGTGCTGTTCTATCCGCCGGCGGTCATCTCCGTGGTGCTGGCGGGCGCGTGTCTGGGATTCCTGCCGCACAACTTCCACCGGGCCAAGATCTTCATGGGCGACTCCGGATCGATGCTCATCGGCCTGATGCTCGCCGCGGCGTCGACCACCGCGGCGGGCCCGATCTCGCAGACCGCCTACGGCGCGCGCGACGTGTTCGCGCTGCTGTCGCCGTTCCTGTTGGTGGTGGCCGTCATGTTGGTGCCGGCCCTCGACATGCTGCTGGCGATCATCCGGCGCACCAGGGCCGGGCTCAGCCCCTTCAGCCCCGACAAGATGCATCTGCACCACCGGTTGCTGGAGATCGGCCACTCGCACCGCCGTGTGGTGCTGCTGATCTACCTGTGGGTGGGCATCATCGCCCTCGGCGCGGCGAGCACGATCTTCTTCGACCCGCGGCACACCGGCGCGGTGATGCTGGCGGCCATTGCGGTGGCGATCGTGGCCACCCTGATCCCTCTGCTGCGGCGCAGGCAGGACCCCGTGGAAGTGGCCGATCCGGTCATGTACGACAAAAAGTAGTAGGCCCGGTTTAGGGCCACCTACCATGTGGTACCTTTCCCTGCAGAACCCGAAAAACCTCGCGGGTTGCCGGCCCCCGGGTCGTCGGTTTCACAGCCGGACGACACGGAAGAACGACCGACAAAGGGAGCTGCCCCTTGGGTGATTCCAGCGAGACTTTGGCCCTCCGATACGCTCGGCAGGCACTCACAGGAACATCGGGACAACTTCTCAGATTCGCGGGATTGAGGTGAAGTCGTGACGACGCCAGCGCAGGACGCGCCGTTGGTGTTGCCCGCAGTTGCTTTCCGGCCGGTGCGCCTGCTCGTCATCTGTGCGGTGCTGGCCGGTCTCGCGACGCTCGGGACCGCACTGCTGGGATACCCGATGGTCGGAGCGTTCTTCGCGATCGGCCTCGCGCTCGGACTCATCAACGCGGTGCTGATCCAGCGGTCGGTGGAGTCGATCACCGCGAAGGACCATCCACTCAAGCGCAACATGGCACTCAACTCGGCCACCCGCCTGCTGGTGATGACCGTGGTCGGACTGACCATCGCCTACATCTTCAAGCCCCAGGGACTCGGGGTGGTCTTCGGCATGGCCCTGTTCCAGGTGATCTTGGTGGCCTCGACGGCGCTCCCCGTCGTCAAGAAGCTCAAAGCCCAAGCCGCTGACGGACTCGAAGGAGAGACTCCACAGCAATGACGCAGACCATCCTGGCCGCCGAGGGCGGCATTCAGGTCGGCCACCACACCGAGGCCAACTGGTTCGGGCTGACGGTCAACACCGACACCATTCTCTCCACCGCCATCGCCGCCGCCATCGTTCTCGGCCTCGCCTTCTTCCTGCGGGCCAAGGTCACCTCGACCGGCGTGCCGAACGGCGTGCAGCTGTTCTGGGAGGCCCTCACCGTCCAGATGCGCAACCAGATCGAGGCGGCGATCGGCATGAAGATCGCGCCGTTCGTGCTGCCGCTGGCGGTCACGCTGTTCGTGTTCATCCTCGTCGCCAACTGGCTGTCGGTGCTGCCGGTGCAGTACTCCGACGAGACCGGCATCCACGAGCTGCTGAAGCCGGCGGCGTCGGACATCAACTTCGTGCTGGCATTGGCGCTGTTCGTCTTCATCGCCTACCAGGGGGCCGGTTTCTGGCGCCGTGGCCTGCTCGGCCACCCGAAGAAGCTGTTGAAGGGCCACGTCGCGATCCTGGCGCCGATCAACCTGGTCGAGGAGCTGGCCAAGCCGATCTCGCTGTCCCTCCGACTCTTCGGCAACATCTTCGCCGGCGGCATCCTGGTCGCCCTGATCGCGCTGTTCCCGCCGTGGATCATGTGGGCGCCGAATGCGATCTGGAAGAGTTTCGACCTGTTCGTCGGCGCGATCCAGGCCTTCATCTTCGCGCTGCTGACCATCCTGTACTTCAGTCAGTCGATGGAGCTCGACGAGGACCATCACTGACCGCCTGATCGACCGCGCCAACCGATTTACCGCACGAGCACGACCCACGTCCTGGTAGGCCACTACCAGTTATCAAGGAGGATAAGGAATGGATCCCACAATCGCTGCCGGCGCACTCATCGGCGGTGGACTGATCATGGCCGGCGGCGCCATCGGCGCCGGCATCGGTGACGGTATCGCCGGTAACGCGCTGATCGCCGGCATCGCTCGTCAGCCGGAGGCGCAGGGTCGACTCTTCACGCCGTTCTTCATCACGGTTGGTCTGGTCGAGGCCGCGTACTTCATCAACCTGGCGTTCATGGCCCTGTTCGTGTTCGCCACCCCGGTCGGCGCCTGATAAACAACCCCCTGGAGTCTCGAGTCATGGGCGACCTGAGCACGACCATCCTTGCCGCCGAAGGCGGCGGGGGTGGCAGCAACTTCCTCGTTCCGAACGGCACGTTCTTCTTCGTGCTGCTCATCTTCCTCATCGTGCTGTTCGTCATCGCCAAGTTCGTGGTGCCACCGATCGGCAAGGTGCTGAACGAGCGCGAGGCGATGGTCGCCAAGACCAACGACGACAACAAGAAGTCGGCCGAACTCTTCGCGGCAGCGCAGGCCGATTCCCGCAAGGTGATGGGCAAGGGCAGGCGCGACGCCGCGGGCATCCGCGACGAGGCCCGCGGCGAGGGTCGCAAGATCCTCGAGGACATGCGGGCCCGGGCGAGCGCCGAATCGGCGGAGACGCTTGCGCGCGCGAACGACGAACTGTCCGAACAGGGTCGGCAGACCTCGGCCGAACTGCAGTCGTCGATCGAGACGCTGTCGGCGACCTTGGCCAGCCGCGTTCTCGGAGTCGACGTCACCAGCGGGTCCGCAGCGACCAGTCAGGGACGGTAACCACATGTCGACATTCATCGGTCAACTAGTCGGTTTCGTCGTCATCGTCTGGCTACTGTGGCGTTACGTGGTGCCTCCGGTTCGCCGGATGATGACCACGCAGCAGGAGACGGTGCGTCGTCAGCTGGAGGAGAGCGCCACGGCCTCCAACAAGGTCGCTCAGGCGGACTCGCAGCACGCCAAGGCGGTCGAAGAGGCCGAGGCCGACGCGAAGAGGGTGGTCGAGGAGGCCCGCGCCGACGCCGAGAAGATCGCCGAGCAGATGCGGGCCCAGGCCGACAGCGAGGTCGAGCGGATCAAGGTTCAGGGTGCACAGCAGGTGCAGCTCCTGCGCCAGCAGCTCATCCGCGAACTGCGGCAGCATCTCGGCACCGAATCCGTCGCTCGCGCAGGTGAAATCGTCCGCGAGCATGTGTCCGACGAGGGCCGCCAGTCGGCCACCGTCGACCGGTTCCTCGACGAACTCGATGCGATGGCTCCGTCGGAGGCGACCATCGATGACGCCGTCGGAGCACGCCTGCGGGCCACCAGCCGCGAATCGCTCAACGCGGTCGTCGCCCGTCTCGAGGAACTGACCGACGGCGCCGACGCCGAGGGACTGACGTCGCTCGCCGACGACCTCGTCGCCGTGACGAAGCTGCTGCGCGCCGAGACCGTGCTCGCCAAGCACCTCTCCGAGTCCACCGACAACTCCGAGGGGCGGGCCAATCTCGCGGAGTCGCTGCTCTCGGGCAAGGTGTCCGACTCCGCGGTGGAGGTCGTCAAGGCCGCCGCCTCGCAGCGGTGGTCCGACGAGGACGATCTCGTCTTCGCGATCCGCCACACCGCCCGGCTCGCACTGCTGGTCCGCGCCGAGCGCAACGACGAGACCGCCGAGGTGGAGGACCAACTCTTCCGCTTCAGCCGGATCATCGACGAGGAGTACCAGCTCAGCGCACTGCTGAGCGACTACACCACTCCCGCGGAGGGCAGGATCGCGCTGCTCGACTCGGTGCTCGGGCGTTCGGCCGGCGGAGCCAGCGACACCACCAAGGCACTGCTCGCCCAGGCTGTCGACCTGCTGACCGGCGAGCGCGCCGACGAGATCGTGCGCGAGCTGGCCGAGCTCGCCGTGGCCCGGCGGGGTGAGGTGGTGGCCCATGTGACCGCCGCCGCCGCGCTGAGCAACGACCAGCGGAACCGTCTCACCGAGGTGCTCAGCCGTATCTACGGCCACCCGGTGTCGATCCAGCTGCAGATCGAGCCCGACATCCTGGGCGGACTGCGCATCGCAGTGAACGACGAGGTCATCGACGGCTCGCTGTCGTCGCGACTTGCCGCGGCCGAGACCCGGTTACCGGGCTGACAACCACACCAAAGACCACGAACACAAAAGGCAGGAAGACGAACGCATGGCAGAGTTGACCATCTCGGCTGCTGACATCCAGGGGGCGATCGAGGACTACGTCGCCAACTTCGCCACCGACACCGACCGCGAAGAGATCGGCACCGTCATTGATGCCGGTGACGGTATCGCGCACGTCGAGGGGCTGCCCTCGGTGATGACGCAGGAGCTGCTCGAGTTCCCCGGCGGTGTCCTCGGCGTGGCGCTCAACCTCGACGAGCACAGCATCGGCGCGGTGATCCTCGGCGACTTCGACAAGATCGAGGAGGGCCAGCAGGTCAAGCGGACCGGTGAGGTGCTGTCGGTGCCCGTCGGTGACGGCTTCCTGGGCCGCGTCGTCAATCCGCTGGGCCAGCCGATCGACGGCCGCGGCGAGATCGAGACCAGCGAGCGCCGTGCCCTCGAGCTGCAGGCGCCGTCGGTGGTGCAGCGCCAAGGCGTCGGCGAGCCGCTGCAGACCGGCATCAAGGCGATCGACTCGCAGACGCCGATCGGCCGTGGCCAGCGGCAGCTGATCATCGGTGACCGCAAGACCGGCAAGACCGCGGTCTGCGTCGACACCATCCTGAATCAGCGCCAGAACTGGGAGACCGGCGATCCTGACCAGCAGGTGCGCTGCGTCTACGTCGCCGTCGGCCAGAAGGGCACCACGATCGCCAGCGTGCGACAGACGCTCGAAGACGGCGGTGCGATGGACTACACCACCATCGTCGCCGCGCCGGCCTCGGACTCGGCCGGCTTCAAGTGGCTCGCGCCGTACGCCGGTTCTGCCATCGCGCAGCACTGGATGTACGACGGCAAGCACGTGCTGATCGTGTTCGACGACCTGACCAAGCACGCTGAGGCGTACCGCGCCATCTCGCTGCTGCTGCGCCGCCCGCCGGGCCGCGAGGCGTTCCCCGGCGACGTGTTCTACCTGCACTCGCGGCTGCTGGAGCGTTGCGCGAAGCTGTCCGACGAGCTGGGTGGCGGGTCGATGACCGGGCTGCCGCTGATCGAGACCAAGGCCAACGACATCTCGGCCTACATCCCCACCAACGTCATCTCGATCACCGACGGCCAGTGCTTCCTCGAGACCGACCTGTTCAACCAGGGTGTGCGGCCGGCGATCAACGTCGGTGTCTCGGTGTCCCGCGTCGGCGGCGCCGCCCAGATCAAGGCGATGAAGGAGGTGGCCGGCTCGCTGCGCCTCGACCTGTCGCAGTACCGCGAGCTGGAGTCGTTCGCCGCCTTCGCCTCGGATCTGGACGCCACCTCGAAGGCGCAGCTGGATCGCGGCGCCCGACTGGTGGAGCTGCTCAAGCAGCCGCAGAACAGCCCGATGCCGGTCGAGGAGCAGGTGGTGGCGATCTTCCTCGGCACCCGCGGGCACCTCGACTCGGTGCCGATCGAAGACGTGATGCGCTTCGAGCAGGAGTTCCTCGAGCACCTGAAGTCCTCGAAGCAGGAGATCTTCGACGAGATCCGGGACAGCAAGAAGCTGTCCGACGAGCTCGAGAAGAAGCTCGTGGACGCCGTCAACGATTTCAAGAAGGGCTTCGAGAGCTCCACCGGCGAGTCCGTCGTCGCCGACGAGAACGTCGACGCCCTGTCCGACGAGGACCTCGAGAAGGAATCGGTCAAGGTCCGCAAGCCCGCTCCGAAGAAGAAGTAAGGCGTTCATAACCCATGGCTGCCACACTGCGCGAACTGCGCGGCCGCATCCGCTCCGCGGGCTCGATCAAGAAGATCACCAAGGCCCAGGAGCTGATCGCGACCTCGCGTATCGCCAAGGCGCAGGCCCGAGTCCAGGCGGCTCGGCCCTACGACCGCGAGATCACCAACATGCTCACCGAGCTCGCCAGTGCCAGTGCGCTGGACCATCCGCTGCTCGTCGCGCGCGAGAACCCGCGGCGGGCCGGTGTGCTGGTGGTGTCCTCGGATCGGGGACTGGCGGGGGCATACAACGCCAACGTGTTCCGGCGTTCCGAGGAGCTGTTCTCGCTGCTGCGTGAGGAGGGCAAGGAGCCCGTCCTCTACACGGTCGGCCGGAAAGCCCTGGGTTATTACAGCTTCCGCAACTGGGACATCGCCGAGTCGTGGAACGGCTTCTCCGAGCGGCCCGACTACTCCCACGCGCAGGAGATCGGGTCCACCCTGGTCGACGCGTTCATGGCGGGTGAGGACGACGAAGGCGACGACGCCGGCGCGGACGGCATCCTCGGTCTGGACGAACTGCACATCGTGTTCACCGAGTTCAAGTCGATGCTGTCGCAGTCGGCGATCGCCCGCCGTATCGCTCCGCTGGTGGTGGAGTACAGCGAGGAGGAGGACAACGAACCGCACACGCTGTTCTCCTTCGAGCCCGACGCGGAGACGCTGTTCGACGCCCTGCTGCCGCGGTACGTGTCCACCCGGATCTTCGCCGCGCTGCTCGAGGCGGCGGCGTCGGAGTCGGCATCGCGCCGGCGTGCGATGAAGTCGGCGACCGACAACGCCGACGATCTGATCAAGGAACTGACGCTCATGGCCAACCGCGAACGGCAGTCCCAGATCACCCAGGAAATCAGCGAAATCGTCGGTGGCGCCAATGCGCTCGCGGACGCCGCCAAGAAGTAAACCAAGGCCCGGAAGCCCAGCGAAGAAGCTAGGAAGCGAAGAAAAGACATGACTGCTACTGCTGAAAAGAAGACCAGCACCGACACCGCCGGTCGCGTGGTACGCATCACCGGGCCCGTCGTCGACGTCGAGTTCCCGCGCGGATCGGTGCCCGAGCTGTTCAACGCGTTGCACGCCGAGATCACCTACGGGGACCTCGCCAAGACGCTGACCCTCGAGGTCGCCCAGCACCTCGGCGACAGCCTGGTGCGCACCATCTCGATGCAGCCCACGGACGGCCTGGTCCGCGGCGTCGAGGTGACCGACACCGGGAAGTCCATCTCGGTGCCGGTCGGCGACGGCGTGAAGGGCCACGTGTTCAACGCGCTCGGTGACTGCCTCGACGAGCCCGGCTACGGCGAGGACTTCGACCACTGGTCGATCCACCGCAAGCCGCCGCCGTTCGACGAGCTGGAACCCCGCACGGAGATGCTGGAGACCGGGCTCAAGGTCGTCGACCTCCTTACGCCGTACGTGCGTGGCGGCAAGATCGCACTGTTCGGCGGTGCCGGCGTCGGTAAGACGGTGCTCATCCAGGAGATGATCAACCGCATCGCCCGCAACTTCGGCGGTACCTCGGTGTTCGCCGGCGTGGGGGAGCGCACCCGCGAGGGCAACGACCTCTGGGTCGAGCTCGCCGACGCCAACGTGCTCAAGGACACCGCGCTGGTGTTCGGCCAGATGGACGAGCCGCCGGGCACGCGTATGCGCGTCGCTCTGTCGGCGTTGACCATGGCGGAGTACTTCCGCGACGAGCAGCAGCAGGACGTGCTGCTGTTCATCGACAACATCTTCCGGTTCACGCAGGCCGGCTCTGAGGTGTCCACGCTGCTCGGCCGTATGCCGTCCGCCGTGGGTTACCAGCCCACGCTGGCCGACGAGATGGGTGAGCTCCAGGAGCGCATCACCTCGACGCGTGGTCGATCGATCACCTCGATGCAGGCCGTGTACGTGCCCGCCGACGACTACACCGACCCCGCGCCGGCCACCACGTTCGCGCACCTCGATGCCACCACGGAGTTGAGCCGTTCGGTGTTCTCCAAGGGCATCTTCCCGGCGGTGGACCCGCTGGCCTCGAGCTCGACCATCCTCGACCCCTCGGTCGTCGGTGACGAGCACTACCGGGTGGCCCAGGAGGTCATCCGAATCCTGCAGCGCTACAAGGATCTCCAGGACATCATCGCCATTCTCGGCATCGACGAGCTCGCCGAGGAGGACAAGCAGCTGGTGCAGCGCGCCCGACGTATCGAGCGCTTCCTGAGCCAGAACATGATGGCTGCCGAGCAGTTCACCGGCCAGCCCGGTTCGACAGTCGAGCTCAAGGAGACCATCGAGGCGTTCGACAAGCTGTCGAAGGGCGACTTCGACCACCTGCCGGAGCAGGCGTTCTTCCTCATCGGCGGTCTCGAGGATCTGCAGAAGAAGGCGGAGAGCCTCGGCGCCAAGATGGACGACAACGCCAGCGATGGTGCGCCGGTCGAGAGCGATTCGGACAGCAGCGACTCCGATGACGACTCGGACGGCGGCGACTCGGACGGCGACAGCAAGAAGGACGACGCCAAGAAGGACGACGCCAAGAAGGACGACGCCAAGAAGGACGACGCCAAGAAGGGCGGCGACAGCAAGGGCGATGACGCTGATAAGGACGACTAGCGATGGCTGACTCCGAACTGGACGTTGACATCGTCGCCGTCGAGCGGGAGATCTGGTCGGGGAAGGCGACATTCGTCTTCACCCGCACCACTTCCGGCGAGATCGGCATCCTGCCCCGGCACATCCCGCTGGTGGCGCAGCTCGTCGACGACGCCATGGTGCGGGTCGAACGCGAGGGTGAAGAGGACCTGCGGGTCGCCGTCGACGGTGGCTTCATGTCGGTCACCGACGAGGGCGTGATCATCCTCGCCGAATCGGCTGAGCTGGAATCCGAGATCAACGCCGAGCAGGCGAAGACCGACGCGGACTCCGACGACGAGGCGACCGCGGCCAGAGGGCGCGCGAGGCTTCGCGCCCTGGGCCAGATCGACTAGGTTCCAGCGATGAGCGCGTCCATGTGGATCATGGTTGCGCTCACCGGTGTGCTTGCGTCGGTCGTCGCCGTCCTGTGTTACCGGCTGTGGAAGTTGAGGCAGGTCGGCGGCACGGGCGCGATCCTGCGGGATGTTCCTGCCGTCGGCGGCCACGGCTGGCGACACGGCGTGATGCGTTACCGCGGAGGAGAAGCCGAGTTCTACCGGCTGTCGAGTCTGCGGTGGTGGCCGGACCGGCGGTTGAGCCGCCGCGGCGTGGAGATCGTGTCCCGGCGTGCCCCACGCGGTGACGAATTCGACATCATGACCGACGAGATCGTCGTGCTCGAACTGCGGGACACCGGTGACGAAAGGCAGGGTTACGAGGTGGCTCTGGACCGGGGTGCGCTGACGGCGTTCCTGTCCTGGCTCGAGTCACGCCCGTCGCCACGCGCCCGTCGTCGGAACTACTGACGCGCTACGTCGCCTGAGTGCCGGCCGGGCCGCCGGGCTTCCACAGCACGTCGCCTCCGGGGTTGGCCACCCGCGACAGGATGAACAACAGGTCCGACAGCCGGTTGAGGTACTTGGCCGGCAGCACGTGGACCGAGTCCCCGTGCGCGTCGACTGCCGTCCATGCCGACCGCTCTGCGCGGCGCGCCACGGTCCGGGCGACGTGCAGCAGCGCCGAGAGGGGCGTACCGCCGGGCAGCACAAAGGAATTCAACGCCGGAAGCGGCTCGTTGAACTCGTCGCACCATGTCTCGAGCCGGTCGATGTAGCTCTGTGGGACGCGCAGCGGGAGGTGTTCGGGATTGTCGATGACGGGCGTGGAGAGGTCGGCGCCCGCATCGAACAGGTCGTTCTGCACCTGCAGCAGCACCTCCCGGATGCGCGGATCCGGGTTGCCCAAGGCGATCGCCGTGCCGATCGCGGCATTCGTCTCGTCGCAGTCGGCATACGCCACCAGCCGGGGGTCGTTCTTCGCGACCCGGCTGAAATCGCTGAGACCGGTCGTTCCGTCGTCGCCGGTGCGGGTGTAGATGCGGGTCAGGTGCACGGCCATGGACAAACCGTACCGGCACGCGGCACCGCGGAGCTCGGCTCGCATTTCTGTTTTAGCCCCGTGCGCTGTTTACACTGACCGGCGTGAGCGAGCGATTCGTGGTGACCGGCGGTAGCCGGTTATCGGGCGAAGTTGCCGTCGGGGGCGCCAAGAACAGTGTGCTCAAGCTGATGGCCGCGTCGCTGTTGGCCGAGGGTACGAGCACGATCACCAATTGTCCGGACATCCTCGACGTACCCCTGATGGCGGAGGTCCTGCGTGGCCTCGGTGCCACGGTCGAACTGACCGGGGAAACCGTACGGATCACGTCGCCCGACGAGCTGAAGTACGACGCTGACTTCGCGGCGGTGCGCCAGTTCCGGGCGTCGGTGTGCGTGCTCGGACCGCTGGTCGGCCGATGTAAGCGGGCGAAGGTGGCGCTGCCCGGTGGCGACGCGATCGGCTCGCGGCCGTTGGACATGCACCAGGCGGGGCTGCGACAGCTCGGGGCGCGGTGCAACATCGAGCACGGCTGCGTCGTGGCTGAGGCCGATCACCTGCACGGGGCGGAGATCCAGCTCGAATTCCCGTCGGTGGGCGCCACCGAGAACATCCTGATGGCCGCGGTGCTCGCCGAGGGTGTGACGACGATTCACAACGTCGCTCGCGAACCCGACGTCGTCGACCTCTGCACGATGCTCAACCAGATGGGCGCTCAGGTCTCCGGCGCGGGCTCCTCGACGCTGACGATCACCGGGGTCGACCGGCTCTATCCCACCGAGCACCGCGTGATCGGCGACCGCATCGTCGCCGCCACCTGGGGCATCGCGGCGGCGATGACCCGCGGTGACATCTCGGTGACCGGGGTGGACCCGCAGCATCTGCAGTTGGTGCTGCACAAGCTGCACGATGCCGGCGCGACCGTGACGCAGCACGACAACGGCTTCCGGGTGGTGCAGTACGAGCGGCCCAGGGCGGTGAACGTCGCGACGCTGCCCTTCCCCGGTTTCCCCACCGACCTTCAGCCGATGGCGATCGGGTTGGCGGCGATCGCCGACGGGACGTCGATGATCACGGAGAACGTGTTCGAGGCGCGGTTCCGCTTCGTCGAGGAGATGATCCGGCTCGGTGCCGATGCGCGTACCGATGGTCACCACGCGGTGATCCGCGGTATCCCGCAGCTCTCCAGTGCGCCGGTCTGGTCGTCCGACATCCGGGCCGGCGCCGGTCTGGTGCTCGCCGGCCTGGTCGCCGACGGCGACACCGAGGTTCACGACGTGTTCCACATCGATCGCGGCTATCCGTTGTTCGTGGAGAACCTGGTCAGTCTCGGCGCGGAGATCGAACGGGTCGTCTAGCCGCTGCGGCGGTCGGCGTACCGCCGATTTGCCTTGTGGCCAGCCGATTTTGAGCTCACGGCATCAGCGCGTATGCTAGTGAAACACCGACGGCCCCGGCCGAAAGGCCCGGCGGACGCGGTTTGACCTCTCTGTTCACATGCAGTACAGTGGCAGGGTTGCCCGCGGAGCGGGTGTGTTGTTTGAGAACTCAATAGTGTGTTTGGTGGTTTTT
>NZ_JAUMSQ010000062.1:0-36973 GCF_030519285.1 Mycolicibacterium arseniciresistens | reverse complement strand
AGGCGCGGTTGCGCCCGCTGGGAATCCCCGCCGCGGCGGTGCGCAGCCTGCCTCAGGCGCTCGACGCGACGCCGGAGGCGCTGGTGGACGCGGGGCCGTACCGGCTGGTCGGCAGTCCGGTGCGGGTGTCGGGGTTCAGCCCCGAGTACCGGCCGCCGCCGCCCCTGCCGGTGCAGGCTCAGACGTCGTCGTAGTCGACTATGACGACCGCGGTGTCCGGCACCGCCTGGCAGGTGAGCACGTAGCCGTCCTCGACCTCGTCGTCGTCGAGGGCGTCGTTGACCCGCATGGTGGCGGTGCCCTCGGTCAGCTTGGCCATGCAGGTGCCGCAGTTGCCCGCCTCGCAGGAGAACGGTGGCGTCATCCCGCCGCGGCGGGCGCTCTCCAGCAGCGTCTCGCCGGGGCGGCCGGCCACCGACACTTTCGCACGATCGAAGATGAAGGTGATCTCACCCGGTGCGGCGGAAGCGTCGGTCATCGGTTCGGCCGTCATCAGACTCCTCTGGGCATCGTCATTCTGGTTATAAGAGAACTCTATTCTCTTCTAATGATAGGCTCTTCTCAAGACGAGTTCGGCACCGGCTCGGTGCGGCACGAGGAGGGCGTAAGCGGCGGTGTGCGAGGAGGCCGACACGTGACTGACCCGGTCGCTCTCGCCTTCGAGGACCGCGAGTTCACCCTGGCACAACTCGACGCGATGGCCAACGGGATGGCCACCACCCTGGAGCACCGCGGTGTGCGCGCCGGTGACCGGGTGGCGCTGATGTCGTCCAACCGCCCCGAGTTCGTCGTCGCCCTGCGGGCGATCTGGCGGCTGGGCGCGGCCGTCGTCCTGATCAGCCCGGCATGGAAGCGCCTCGAGGTGCAGAACGCCCTCGCACTGACCGGAGCATCGCACGCCGTCGGCGACCAGGCGCTGCTGGCGGAACTCGTGCCGATGCTGCATCTCGACGAACCGATCGCACCCGGCATGCGGACGTTCCCCGCGCCGCCGCCCGGTTCCGACGCGCTGCTGGTGTTCAGTTCGGGCACCACCGGCATGCCCAAGGCGGTCCGACACACCCACCGCGCGTTCGCCGCCGCCGTGCGGCAGTGGCGCGACGCGCTGGAACTGTCGGCGACGGACCGGATGCAGACCATGACGCCCCCGTCGCACATCCTCGGCCTGCTCAACATCGCGATGGCACTGGACACCGGGGCGTGGATCCGGCTGCATCGCCGGTTCGACGTCGACGCGATGCTGCGTCACATCGCGGCCGACCGGATCACCATCGAGATGTCGGTGGCGCCAATCGCGCTGGCCATCGCCGGGCATCCGCAGCTCGAGAGCCACGACCTGTCCTCGCTGCGCTACATCATGTGGTGCGCCACCCCGGTCACCCAGAGCGTCGCCGACAGCGTCACCCGGCGCGTCGGCGTGCGGTGGGTCGCCGCCTACGGCACGAGCGAGGTCCCGGTGATCGCGGCCAACCCCGTTGACGGCGCACGGCTGGACACCGTCGGCCGGCCCGTCCCCGGGGTGAGTGTGCGCATCGTCGACCCCGAGACGGCGGCGGTGCTGCCGCCCGGGCAGACCGGCGAGATCCAGGTCAGGTCCGATGCCGTGATGGCCGGCTACCTGCCCGCCGAGGCGACGGCCGAAGTCTTCAGCGACGGCTGGTACCGCACAGGCGATGTCGGCGCGCTCGACGCCGACGGCTGGCTGCGAATCACCGACCGGCTCAAGGAGATGATCAAGGTGCGCGGCTTCCAGGTCGCGCCCGCCGAGGTGGAGGCGGTGCTGCACGGCCACCCGGCGGTCGAGGACTGCGCGGTGTTCGGGGTGCCCGACGCGGCCGACGGCGAGGCCGTCATCGCGGCCGTGACCACCAGCGCGCCGGTGTCGTCCGAGGAACTCGTCGGACTGGTGGGCGACCGGCTCGCCCGCTACAAGCAGCCCCGCCGCGTGGTGTTCGTGCCTGAGATTCCCCGCCTACCGTCCGGAAAGGTGTTGCGCCGCGTGCTCAAGGAGGCTCATGGACGTCCGACTGACCAGTGAACAACAGCAGCTCCGGGACGCTGCGGCCAAGCTCGCCGACGACCTCGGTCCGGGGTCGGTGGCCGACCTCGACGACGACGGCCGCGCCGCCCGGCTGGAGAAGACCGTCGCGTCGACCGGGTGGCGGTCGCTGCGCTCGGACGAGGCGTCCGGGGTGGAGGTGGCGATCGTCGCCGAGGAGTTCGGCCGCGGCCTGGTCGACGTTCCGTTCCTCGGTCCGGTGCTCGCCGACGACCTGCAGCGCAGGCTCGGTCGCGAACTCGCGTCGCCCGACACCGTGCCCGCGTCGGTTGACCTCACCGGAAGCCTTGCCGGCGTGAACGAGTCACCCGCCGAGCTGACCGAGCTGTCGGACGAGGACCGGATGCGCTGGTATGCGCTCGCGCTCGCGGCGACCACGGCGGACATCGTCGGCGCGGCCCGCGGCGCCCATGCGCTGGCATGCGAGTACGCCAAGGTCCGCGAACAGTACGGATCGACGATCGGGTCGTATCAGGCGGTCGCGCACCTGCTGGCGGAGAGCCTGGCGCTGATCGAGGGGGCGATCAGCGTGTCGCGCCACGCGGCCTGGGCCGTCGACGAACTGCCGGTCACCGAGGCTGTCGAGGCCGCCCGGGTGGCCAAGATCTACTGTGCGCGTTCGGCACTGACCGTGTGCGAGACGTCGATCCAGGTGCACGGCGGCATCGGCAACACCTGGGAGTGCCTGGCCCACGTCTACCTGCGTCGGGTGCTGGCCGCCACGGAGGCCTGGCCCGTCAAGTTGGAGGAGCTGACCATTGGACTTTCGTGACGGACCCGACGAGGCCGCGTTCCGGGATCGGTTGCGCGGGTGGCTGACCGAGCAGAAGGGCAAATTCCCGACCTCGGGCGACGAGTACTGGGCCAAGGCCGGCGAATGGCATCAGGCGCTCTTCCAGGCCGGATTCTTCGGCACGTCGTGGCCTGAGGCCTACGGCGGCCAGGACCTGCCACCGGTCTACGACGTCATCGTCGACGAGGAGATCGCGAAGGCAGGCGCGCCGGCACGGCCGAGTCTGGGTTACCTCGTCGTCGGCCTGAGTCACCACGGCAGCGAGGAACTGCGGCAACGTTTCCTGCCCGGCATGATCAACGGCACGGAGCGGTGGTGCCAAGGCTTCTCGGAACCGGGCGCCGGGTCGGACCTCGCATCCTTGACCACGACGGCGGTCCGCGACGGTGACGAGTACGTCATCCACGGCCACAAGATCTGGACGAGCTACTCCGACGTCGCCGACTGGTGCCTGGTGCTCGCGCGCACCGAGAAGGATGTGCCGAAGCACAAGGGCATCTCGGCGTTCATCGTGTCGATGCACCAGGACGGAATCGAGCAGCGCCCGCTCAAGATGATCAGCGGCGTCACCAGGGAGTTCGGCCAGGTCGAATTCGACGGGGCGCGGGTGCCCGCCGACAACATGGTGGGCGCACCGGGCGAAGGCTGGAAGCTCGCGATGACGGTGGTCAGCCACGAGCGCGAACCGTCGACGCTGGGCTTCTCGGCGCGATACGGGAAGACGGTGCGCCAGTTGGCCTCCCGGGTCGACGGGCCGGCGCCCGACGAGCTGTCCTGGGCATGGGTGCAGACCGAGATGCTGCGGCTGCACGTGCGCAGGCGACTCTCCGAACAGCTCGACGGCATCAAGCACGGACCGGACGGGTCGCTGGACAAGTTGCTCATGACGTGGGTCGAGCAGTCGGTCGGGCATGCCGCGCTCGCGACGGTGGGCACCGGCGACGAGGATCTCTTCGGCGCCTACATGTACAGCCGCGCCCAGAGCGTCATGGGCGGCACATCGCAGATCCAGAAGAACATCATCGCCCAACGCATCCTGGGATTGTGAGCGAGAGGAACTGACATGTACGACATGCCCGACGAGATCGACGTCCGTGCCGATGGCGGTCTGCGGATCATCACGCTCAACCGCCCCGACGAGCTCAACGCGGTCAACGACCCGCTGCACGTGGGGCTGGCCCGGATCTGGGAGGCGCTGAACGAGGACGCCGATGCGAGGGCGGCGGTGATCACCGGTGCGGGACGGGCGTTCTCGGCCGGCGGCGACTTCAACTACCTCGACGAACTGCGCAAGAACGAGGCGCTGCGGCAGAAGACGATCAAGCACGGCCGCGACCTGGTCATCGGAATGGTGCGGTGCCGCATCCCGGTGGTCGCCGCGGTCAACGGTCCGGCCGTCGGCCTGGGCTGCAGCCTGGCCGCGCTGTCCGACATCGTCTACATGGCCGAGACGGCGTTCTTCGCCGATCCGCACGTGTCGATCGGACTGGTCGCGGCCGACGGCGGGCCACTGGTGTGGCCGTCGCAGATCAGCCTGTTGCAGGCCAAGGAGTTCGCGTTCACCGGTGTGCGGATCAAGGCCGCCCGCGCCCTCGAACTCGGGATGGCCAACCACGTGGTGGCCGATCCGCTCACCGAGGCGATCGCGTGCGCGAAGAAGATCATGGAGTTGCCGCAGCAGGCGCTGGAAGCCACCAAGCGGCTGATGAACATCCAGCTCGAGAAGTCGGTGATGGCGTCGCTGGACTACGCCAACCTGTCCGAATACGTGTCGTTCGGAACCGATGACTTCAACCGGATCGTCGACGGTCTGATCGCCAAGAACTCATAGCCCCGCATGCGTTGACTCTGCGCCCACGGCGCGAATGTGCGAGTTCTCGTCGCCGTGGCCGCAGGATCAACGACAAATTCAGGGCGATCTAAACCGGTAGCGCCCCGGAGTCATGCCGTTAGCGTTCGAATCGCTGACGACGGTATGACTTCGAGGGGACAAGACGATGACCACTGCCACCAAGACCGCGCTGCAGGTGACTCCGCTGTCCGGCTGGACCGGTGCCTTGATCACGGGTGTCGACCTGTCGGCGCCGCTGTCCGACGAAGAGACGGCGGTCATCCGCTCGGCGCTGCACAAGTGGAAGGTGGTGTTCTTCCGCGACCAGACACTCGACCACGCGGCGCAGATCGCGTTCGGTGCCCGCTTCGGCGACGTGACACCGGGGCATCCGTACGAAGGTGACTCGGCGCCACCGGAATTCCCGCAGATCCACACGGTCTCACCGGCCGCCTACGATCACCGCTACGGCACCAGGTACCGCAAGAAGCAGAGCCCCAACGGCCCGCAGTGGCATGCCGACGTCACGCCGCTGATCAACCCCCCGTCGCATTCGATCCTGCGCGCCGAGACGGTCCCGCCGTACGGCGGCGACACCCAGTTCACCAATGTCGCAGCGGTCTACCAGGGTCTGGCGCCCGAGGTGCGTGCGTTCATCGACGGCCTGCGCGCCGAACACCGCTTCGGCGCTACGTTCTCGGCCGACCGGAGCAGTGAGAAGATCGGCGAGCTGGTGCGCACCAATCCGCTGGCCTCGATCCATCCGGTGGTCCGTGTCCACCCGGAGACCAAAGAGCGCGTGGTGTACGTGAATCCGTCGTTCACCCGGGAGATCGTCGACCTGTCGCCGCGGGAGAGCAGGCACGTGCTGGATTTGCTGTTCGAGCAGATCGGCCGGCCCGAGTACACCGTGCGCTTCAAGTGGGAGCCGGGCAGCGTGGCCTTCTGGGACAACCGCGCCGCGCTTCACCTGGCGCCGCGCGACTTCGAGCACGTCGAGGGTGACCGGGTGCTGCACCGCATCACGCTGGTCGGCGACGTGCCGGTCGGGCCCGACGGCCGGGCGTCCGAGTCGATCTCTGGTGAGTTCTTCGGGGCCGCCTGAGATGGCGACCGTGCTGACTCCGCGGGCGGCGGGCAGCGCGTCCGCGGCCAGGCTCGTCGATCCGCGGGCGGCACACCGCGAGAGCCGTCCCAAGCGCCGCGTCCCACGCCAGCTGCAGCGCCTGCTCGGGCCGGTGCTCCTGGTCGGTCTGTGGCAGCTGCTCTCCTCCACCGGCGCCTTCGACTCCCGCACGGTGCCACCGCCGACCCGGGTGGTGCGTGCCGGCTACCAACTCATCCTGGACGGGTCGCTGCAGGAGCATCTGTCGACCAGCCTGCTGCGGGTCGGTTACGGGCTGGTGTTCGGCATCGCACTCGGGCTGGGACTGGCGCTGATCGCCGGGCTGTCGCGGATCGGCGAGAACTTCGTCGACGCGAACATGGAAGTGCTGAACGCCATCCCCAACTTCGCCCTGGTCCCGCTGCTCATCGTGTGGTTCGGCATCGGCGAGGTGCCCAAGATCACGCTCATCACCATCGCGGTGGCGGTCTCCATCTACATCAACACGTTCAGCGCGATCCGCAGCGTCGATGCCGGCCTCGTCGAGGCGGCCCGATCCTTCGGCGCCGGCCGCACGGAGCTGATCTACCGCGTCGTCCTGCCCGGATCACTGCCCGGATTCCTGGTGGGGCTGCGCCTCGGCCTCACCGCCTCGTGGCTGGCGCTGATCTTCGCCGAGACCATCAACGCCAAGAAGGGCCTCGGCCGGATGATGACCGACGCACGGGAGTACTTCCAGGTCGACGTCGTCTTCGTGCTGATCGCCGTCTACGCCGCGCTCGGGCTGTCGTCGATCCTGATCGTGCGCTTCCTGGAGAGCAGGCTGCTCACCTGGAGACGGGCCTATGACGGAGACTGACACGCTGACCGAGACGGTGGTCCTGGTCCGCAACCTGCGAAAGCAGTTCGGCGACACCACCGTTCTCGACGGCCTGGATCTGCAGATCCGCGCGGGTGAATTCGTCGCACTGCTCGGCCGCAGCGGCTCGGGCAAGAGCACGTTCCTGCGCGCACTCGGCGCGCTGGACGGTGAGGTAGACGGCTTCGTGCGGGTGCCGGAGCGACGCGCCATCGTGTTCCAGGATCCGCGGCTGCTGCCGTGGCAGCGCGTGCGGACCAACGTGACCGTCGGCCTGCCGTCCAACGGCGCGGTGCGCAAGCAGGCCCTTGCCGCCTTGTCCGAGGTCAACCTCGCCGACAAGGCCAAGGCGTGGCCTCGCACCCTGTCCGGCGGCGAGGCGCAACGCGTCGCGCTGGCCCGCGCACTGGTGCGCGAACCTGAACTGCTGCTGCTCGACGAGCCTTTCGGCGCCCTCGATGCGCTCACCCGCATCAAGATGCACGGGCTGCTTCAGGACCTGTGCCGCCGCCACACGCCCGCCGTCCTCCTGGTCACCCACGACGTCGACGAGGCCATCCTGCTGGCCGACCGCGTCGTGGTGCTGACCGACGGCACCATCTCGCTCGATGCCGAGGTGGCGGTGCCCAAGCCGCGCAAGCGCGCATCCGCGGAGTTCGCAAACTTGCGGACCCGGCTGCTCACCGAGCTCGGCGTCACCGACGACCAATGACCTTCCGCACACAGAACAGGAACAACGCATGCCCAGATCCGGATGGAAACTCACTGTCGCACTGACGGCCACACTGCTGGCCGCCGCCTGTGGCCTCTCCGACGACGAAGCAGGCGAAGCCATCGACTCGGTTCAGATCGCCACCAAGGGGGAGGTGCCGCCCGGCACCAAACTGGTTGTCGCCGAACAGAACGCGACACAGTCGCTGCCGTGGGACCTCGCCGGCGCGGGTAAGGACACGCCCTACAGCGTCGAGTTCGCCGATTTCAGCGGCGGCGCGGCGGTGATCGAGGCGCTGCGGTCCGGCGCCGCCGACGTCGGCTCCATCGGTGAGGCGCCGGTGCCCATCGCGGTCGACAGCGGTGTCACCGACCTGGTGACCATCGGGCTGCAGGCCAATCCCGGCACCTCGGGCGGCTACTACCTGGTGGCACGGCCGGACAGCGGCGTCAACACGATCGAGGACCTTCGCGGAAAGCGGGTGGCCTACCCGCCGGGTTCGGGCCGCCACATGGTCACCGCCGCCCTGCTCAAGCAGCACGGACTGGACCTGCGCACCGACGTGCAGCCGGTGGAACTGGCCGGGGCCGAGGTGGTTCCGACGTTCGCCGCCGGCGCGGTGGAGGCGGCGATCGTGCTGGGCAACCAGTACTACCAACTCGGCGAACCGCCGATCCTCGGCGACGGCAAGGGCATCAACACCGGGATCCAGAGCCTGATCGTGCGCAAGGACATCCTCGACGATCCCGCGAAGGTGGCGGCGATCGGCGACTACGTCGGCCGGGCGGTGGCGGCCAACAACTGGAAGGACACCCACGCCGACGAGTGGATCGACGAGTACTACGTCAAGCAGCAGGGCATCACGTTCGACCAGGGCAAGAAGCTCTACGAGGAGGACGGCATCGCCTCCTACTACCCGATCGACGCCTCGTCGACCGCCCTGTTCCAGACCGTCGCCGACGGACTCTTCGACACCGGCACCACCAAGACCCGCGTCGACGTCGCACCCTACGTCGACGGCCGCTACAACGACATCGTCACGGCGCAGAACGAACTCGACGGTGTACAGCCCCGCCCCATCGAACAGTGATCGGCCACGAGAGTTCCCAGAATTTCGAGAGAAGGAGTCACGAGTGACACAGGTAGCCCAGGCGCTCGACGTCCGGCCCCAGTCCGGCTGGACCGGCGCCGAGATCCACGGCGTCGATCTCACCGCACCGCTGAGCGACGCGCACGTCGCCGAAATCCGCGCCGCACTGCTGAAGTGGAAGGTGGTGTTCTTCCGGGACCAGTTCATCGGGCACGACGACCACCTGCGGTTCGCCTCGGCATTCGGCGATCCCACTCCGGCGCACCCGCTGTTCGACGCGATCCCGGACCCGCAGTACCCCACGATCTACCCGATCTTCCGCGACCGCTTCAAGGCCCGGTACGGCGCCAGCCGCGGCTTCGACAGGGCGAACTGGCACGCCGACGTCACCGCCGCGGTCAATCCGCCGGCAGCGTCGATCCTGCGGGCGGAGGTGATCCCGCCCTACGGGGGAGACACGCAGTGGTCGAACACCGTTGCCGCATATGAAGGATTGTCGGAGCCGGTACGGCGGCTCGCCGACGGCCTGCGTGCGGTGCACCGCTTCTCACCGCCCGACGGCACCACCGCGACGGAGGACTACCGGCAACGGGTCAGCCGGCGGCCGCTGCTCACCGAGCATCCCGTGGTGCGCGTGCATCCGGAGACGGGGGAGCGCGCGCTGTACGTGAACCCGGGCTTCACCAGCCACATCGTCGGGGTGTCGCCGCATGAGAGCCGCCGTCTGCTCGGGCTGTTCTACGACGAGCTGTCGCGCCCGGAGCACACCGTCCGGTTCAAGTGGGAGCCGGGCAGCATCGCGTTCTGGGACAACCGCTCGACCGTGCACCTCGCGCCGTCGGACCTGACCACCGACGACGACCGCAGGCTCTACCGCGTGACGCTGGTCGGCGACGTGCCGGTCGGGCCGGACGGCCTGCCGTCGGTGGCGCTGGACGGCGAACCGTTCGACGCGATCTGACGCGCGCTGACTTCGCGTTCAGGGCGGCGATGTGCGAGAAAGGCACGCCCTGGACGCAGAGTCAACGGGACGTGAGTTCTTCCGAGCGCTGAACCGTGCCGGTGATGCCGTCGGCCCGCTGGCCGGCCAGCAGCACCGCCGCGCGGGCCATCGCCTCGGGCGGCTCGACCATCTCCGGCGGGATCTCCATGCCTGCGCCGCCGGCCTGCCAGCCCTCGGTGAGCACCACGCGCGACGGGCTCAGGCAGTTGACGGCGACGCCGTCGGCCTCCAGATCGGCGGCCAGCCCGAGGTAGAGCCGCTCGACGGCCGCCTTGGACACCCAGTAGGCGTTCGATCCGGCGTCGACCATCCCGACGCCGGTGGTCGTCACCGCGATCAGCGAGCCGCCGCCACGCGCCCGCACATGCGGGATCACGGCCTTGGTCACGAGGAACACGCCGGTCAGATTGACGTCGAGGCACAGCTGCCAGCGCTTGAGCGGGGTCGACTCGACCGGTCCCAACCACAGCACGCCCGCGTTGGCGACCAGCACGTCGATCCCGCCGAACTCCGAAACGGTCGCCGCCACAGCGGCTTCCACCGAGGCCTCGCTGGTGACGTCGCACGGCACGGGAAGCGCTCGTCCGCCCGCCGCGGTGATCGCGTCGGCGACCGAGCCGATGGTGCCCGGCAGCTTGCCCTGCTCCTCGGAACGGGCGGCCACCGCGACGGCCGCACCCTCGGCGGCCAGCGCCTTCGCGACGGTCGCGCCGATGCCGCGGCTGGCGCCCGCGACGAACGCGACCTTTCCCGCCAGCGACGAAGTCACCTGGGCGGGAAGCGCAGTGCCCCGTCGAGGCGGATGACCTCGCCGTTGAGGTAGTCGTTCTCGATGATGCTCTGCGCGAGCTGGGCGTACTCGGTCGAGCGGCCCATCCGCTTGGGGAACGGCACCTGCGGCGCCCAGTACTGCTCGAGCTGGTCGGCGGCCTTCCCGTAGGCAGGGGTGTTGATCGTGCCGGGTGCGATGCTGACCACGCGGATGCCGAGCGGCGAGAGATCGCGGGCGGCAACGAGAGTCATGCCGAGCACACCGCCCTTGGCTGCGGCGTAGGGCAGCTGGCCGACCTGGCCCTCGTATCCCGCGATCGAGGCGGTGTTGATGATGACGCCGCGGGCGCCCTCGTCGAGCGGCTCGCTCGTGGCGATCGCCGCGGCCGACAGCCGCATCACGTTGAACACCGCCGTCAGGTAGAACTCGATGGTCCGCTTGAAGCCGTCGAGGTCCAGCGGCGAGCCGTCCTTGCCGATCAGCCGGCCACCGCTGGCGGGGCCGCCGTGGGTGTCGACGGAGATGCGCAACGGGCCGAGCGACTGCGCCTCGGCGATCGCCGCCTTCACCGACTCCTCGGACGTCGCATCGGTGTGCACGTAGCGCACGCCCAGCTCGGACTCCAGCTCGCGGCCCTTGTCGTCGGCGACATCGGCGACCACGACCTTGGCGCCCGCGCCGTGCAGACGGCGGACCGTCGCCTCACCGAGTCCGCCGGTACCACCGACGACGATCGCCGCGCTTCCCGCGATCTGCATGCGGTTCCCCTTCTTGCAACTGACACTCTCGGACTGTGAGAATAACATTCTCACCCGAGTCAAGAGGAGCCCGCGATGCCCGAGGCCGTGATCGTCAACGCACTGCGTATCCCCATCGGCACCGCGATGAAGGGCACGCTGCGCGACACCGACGCCTACACGATGGCCGACCACGTGGTGTCCGCCGCCGCGGCGGAACTCGACCCGACACGCGTCGACGACGTGATCCTCGGCGAGGGTCTCTACGGCGGTGGTGTCATCGCCCGGCACGCCGCCATCACCGCAGGTCTGCAGTCGGTGCCCGGGCTGTCGAACAACCGACACTGCGCGGCGGGACAGGCGGCCGTGCAGAGCGCCGCGGCGAGTATCCGCGCCGGCATGGACGAACTGATCATCGCCGGCGGGGTGAACTCGGCGTCCACGTCGCCGCGGTTCAAGCGGCGGGTGAGCAGTGAGAAAGACGCCGAACTGGTCGACTGGTTCCCGCCGACGCACCCGAACCGGCCCGACGCGCCGAACATGGACATGTCGATCACAGTCGGCTGGAACGCGGCGGTGCGGGCCGGGGTGAGCCGCGAGGAGATGGACGAGTGGGCCTACGGCTCGCATCGCAAGGCCATCGCGGCAATCGACGAGGGCCGCTTCAAGGAGGAGATCGTCGCGATCGACACGCCGCACGGCGTCTTCGACACCGACGAGCATCCGCGCCGCGACACCAGCCTCGAGAAGCTGGCCGGGCTCAAGCCACTGCACCCGGAGATCGAGGGCTTCTCGATCACCGCCGGCAATGCCTGCGGCGCCAACGACGGCGCGGCGGCGCTCACCATCGCCAGTGACCGGCTCGGCCTGCCCGCGCTGGCGACCGTTCGGTCATGGGCGTCGGTCGGTGTCGACCCGGCCTTCACCGGCCTCGCACCCGTCGAGGCGATCCCCAAGGCGCTCAAGCGGGCCGGCCTTGCCGTGTCCGACGTCGACCTCTTCGAGATCAACGAGGCGTTCGCCGCGATGTGCGTGGCGACCGTCAAGCTGCTCGGCATCGATCCGGACCGGGTCAACGTCAGCGGCAGCGGGTGTTCGCTCGGCCACCCCGTCGCCGCCACCGGGGCGCGGATG
Source organism: Mycolicibacterium arseniciresistens (assembly GCF_030519285.1). Lineage (NCBI taxonomy): Bacteria > Bacillati > Actinomycetota > Actinomycetes > Mycobacteriales > Mycobacteriaceae > Mycobacterium > Mycolicibacterium arseniciresistens. The sequence continues at coordinate 24,878 of NZ_JAUMSQ010000062.1, read as the reverse complement.
CTGGTGACACTGGTCCACGAACTGCGCCGCCGTGGCGGGGGCATCGGTGTCGCCGCCATGTGCGCGGGCGGTGGAATGGGCTCGGCGACCGTGATCGAGGTCGCGGCACCCTAGGCTCCGCTGATGCCGCAATCCCGGATTCACCCCGGAATGGATGTCGACGAGCTCGTCGCCGCAGCCCGCGGCGGATCGGCCCGTGCGGCGGGCCGGCTGCTGAGCCTCGTCGAGGGCTCGCGCCGCGAGGAGGTGCTCGCGGCGGTCGGTGTGCACGAAGCGCGCGTCGTCGGGTTCACCGGGCCGCCGGGTGCGGGCAAGTCGACGACGGTCGCTGCGCTGGTCGCCGTCTACCGGGGCCGCGGCCTGCGGGTGGCGGTGCTGGCCGTCGACCCGTCGTCGCCCTACAGCGGTGGCGCGCTGCTCGGTGACCGGATCCGGATGGCGGCCCACATCAACGACCCCGATGTGCTGATCCGATCGGTGGCGACCCGCGGGCACCTGGGCGGGCTCGCAGCCGCGGTGCCCGCAGCGATCCGGCTGCTGGCGGCGCTGTCCTACGACCTGGTGGTGCTCGAGACGGTCGGCGTCGGCCAGTCCGAGATCGAGATCGCCGCGATCGCCGACCCGACGGTGGTGGTGCTCAACCCCGGCGCGGGCGACGCCGTGCAGGCCGCCAAGGCCGGCCTGCTCGAGGTCGCGGATCTGGTGGTGGTCAACAAGGCCGACCGCGAGGGCGCCGACCAGACCGTGCGCGATCTGCGCGGTGAGGTGAGCGTGCCGATCCTCAAACTGGTCGCCGCGCAGGGCGAGGGCGTCACCGAACTGGCCGAGGCGATCGACGCCCATCACCGGTCGGACACGGCCGAGCGGCGTGCCGCGCGCGCCCGCACGCAGATCCTGTCGCTGGCGCAGACGCTGCTGCGCACACATCCGGCACTGGGCGGGCTGGCCGATCGCGTCGCCGACGGCAGTGTCGACCCGTACACCGCTGCCGAGCAGTTGTTCGCCGCACCCGAGGAGTCACCCGGGTAGGTCGACGATGCGGCGCATCGTCCGCAGCAGCTCGGCGCGCAGCGTCTCGTCGTCGATGTCCACCACCAGCGGGTGCATCACCGCGACGCTGATCACGCCGGACAGCATCGCTGCGTGCAGCCGGGCCCGGCTGCCGGTCTCGTCGCCGAGCATCGCCGCGTAGAGCCGGTCGATGAAGCGCTGGAACGGCCGGTGCTCGGCCAGCAACCGCACGATGACGGGATCGAACTGCAGCACGCTGACCGCGGTGCGACGCTCGATGGCGAGGTCGACGACCCGGCGCAGCAGCAGCTCGCGGGCCTGCACGCGGTCGGATTCGGCCTCCGCGGCCTCCAGCACGTCCTCGAGCCCGCCGAGTTCCCGCTCGGTCAGCGCGATGACGATCTCGTCCTTGGTGCGGAACTGGTGGTAGACGGCGGCTTTGGTCACGCCGATGCGGTCGGCGATCATCTGCAGCGATGTCGCGCTCACTCCGCGCTCGGAGATCAACGCCAGCGCGGCGTCCAGCACGCGCAGCTGCGCCGCCGAGCGCGGGATCGCGGCGAACCGGCCGTCGGTGGCGGAGTCTGCGAGCACCCCGTCAGGGTAGCCGGGCGGCTACGGAACGGTCAGTCCAGCGATTCGCCGGTGGCCGCGGCGTGCCCGGCGCGCAGCCCGAAGACCATGGCCGGACCCAGGGTGCCGCCCGCGCCGCCGTAGGCCTTTCCGGTCGCGCCCGCCATCGCGTTGCCGGCCGCGAACAGGCCGGCGATCGGTGTGCCGCTGACGTGCAGTACCCGGCCGTCGCGGTCGGTGCGCGGGCCGCCCTTGGTGCCCATCGCGCCGATGGACACCGGGACCGCGTAGAACGGCGCCGTGTCGATGGGCCCGAGCGTCTGCAGCGCCGGTGAGCCGGCGCTCTGGTCGCCCCAGTAGCCGTCGTAGACACTCGACCCGCGGCCGAAGTCGGGGTCGACCTCGTCGGCGACGTTGCGGTTCCACGCCTCCAGGGTGCGGGCCAGCCCCTCGGCGGCGATGCCGGTCTTCTCCTGCAGTTCGGCGAGGTCGGCGGACTTCGAGAACCAGCCCGGCGCAGGCCCGTCGGGCTCCACCCCGAGGAAGCCGTACTTCTTCAGGTGCAGCGAGTCGAACACGATCCATGCCGGGTCGTTGACGTACCCACCCTTGGGGTCGAGGTACTGGAACGGGCCGGCCATCGAGTTGTACTCGCCCGCCTCGTTGACGAACCGCTGCCCTGCGCGGTTGACGATGATGCTGCGCGGCCGCGTGCGTTCCAGGCGGACACTGCGGCTGCGCGGGTGGCCGTCGATGGTGTCGCCGGGGATCTGCACGATCGGCACCCACCAGGCCTCGCCCATGTTGGCCAGGTCCGCGCCGTGGGCCATCGCCATCCGCAGGCCGTCACCGGTGTTGTTGGGCGGTGAGACGGGGCCGCGCATCGGCCCCCGCAGGAAAGCGTCGACCAGGGCGGGATCCCACTCGAAACCACCGCTGGCCAGGACGACGCCGCGCCGGGCCCGGACCTGGATCTGCGTGCCGCCGTGGTCGATCCGCACTCCGGCGATGCGACCGTCCTCGGCGATCAGTTCGACCGCCCGCGCCTGCGTGGTCGGCGTGACACCGGCGTCGAGCAGGCCCTTGAGCAGCCCGGCGATCAGCGCGGTACCCGCCACACACGGTTCGGTCAGGGATTCGTCGGCGGTCGCGTGGATGCGGGCCCGGGTCTCGGCGTCGATGCCGACGTTGCTGAAGTCGGCGGGGAACGACGTGATCCGGTCGTGCCAGTCACCCAGCTTCGCCAGGTCGAACGGCGTGGCGTTCAGCGAGCGCCCGCCCGCAGGCCGGCCGCCGGGCAGTTCGGGCTTGTAGTCGGGGAAGCCCTCCGCGACGACGAACCGCAGGTCGCTGTGCGCCTCGACGAAGTCGAGCATCGCCGGGCCGGTCCGAACGAACGTCTCGACGAGGTCGTCGTCCATGTAGCCCAGCGACTGGGCGCGCAGGTAGCTCAGCGCGTCCTCGGCGGTCAATTCGCCGTCGGGTGCGCGGTCGTGCGCGGGGATCCACACGATCCCGCCGGACACCGCGGTGGTGCCGCCGACGGTGGCGGCCTTCTCGTACACCTCGACCGCCGCGCCGTCCGCGGCCGCGGTCAGTGCTGCGGTCAGCCCGGCTCCGCCACTGCCCAGCACCACCACGTCGGTCGCGTGGTTCCACTCGGTCACCGCAGTCATCTCCTTTTGGGCGATCCTCTAGGACAGGATCGTGGACAGTTTCGCGGCGGCGTCGATGACCGCCGCCCGGCCTTCTCGCACCACGTCTTCGCGGTGCGAGATGAGGTTGATGCAGGTGGGCGGAGACGGAGGTCGCCGGCGTACCGGCACGGCCAGACCGTAGGTGTTGGGCTCGACCTCGCCGTGGGTGATCACCCAGCCGTGCTCTCGGGTCTGCGGCACCAGATCGCGCTCGCCCGGTCGCGGCGGCATGCTCGACAGCAGGGCGATGCCCGCGGCGCCCCGGTCCAGCGGGTAGCGGCTGCCCTCGTGGAAGGACAGCTGGTAGTAGACGTGGGTCGGGGCGATCACCGCGATCGCGACCTGCTGATCACCCTCGGCGATGAGCAGTGAGACGGTGGCGCCGAGTTCGTCGGCCAGTCCGCGCAGCACCGGCACGCTGAGCTGACGCACGTTGTTGTCGAAGGACGCCCCGAGCAGGGCGAGACCCGACGCCGGCCGGTAGCGCCCGTCCTCGCCCTTGGTGATGTAGCGGAACTGCGCCAGGGTGCCGAGCAGCCGGTAGGCGATGGTGCGGTGCACGCCGACGAAGTCGGCGACCTGTTGCACCGTCAGCCCAGTCGGCGAGGTGGCGACCGCCTGCAGCGCAGAGAGCCCGCGCGCGAGGGTCTGGGACCCGGCGGCGAGCTTGTCCGGCGGATTGGGGCCGTCTCCCTTGACAGACGTCATTACGAGAGTGATGCTCTTAACATAGTGCACATGACGGTGCGATATTAGCACACATTGTTCGCACTGAGCGAGAATGTCATTTCCGCCAGCCGAGCAGCGGAGTCGCCGGGAAGGGGACCATGTCCGAGCACGAGAGCGTGTGGAGCGACCTCCAGGGCGTCGCGTTCTCGCAGGGGTACCTCGATGTCGGCGGCGTGCGGACCCGTTATCTGCACGCAGGCGACCCGTCCCTGCCGACGCTGGTCCTGCTGCACGGTTCCGGCGGGCATGCCGAGGCCTATGTGCGCAACCTCGAGTCGCATGCGGAGCACTTCTCGACCTGGTCGGTCGACATGCTGGGCCATGGCTACACCGACAGACCGGGCCACCCGCTCGAGGTGCGCCACTACGTCGATCACCTCCTGGCGGTCCTCGACGCGATCGGCGCGCAGCGGGCCCACATCAGCGGCGAGTCGCTGGGCGGCTGGGTGGCGTCGCGGTTCGCGGTCGACCACCCCGACCGGCTCGAGCGGCTGGTGCTCAACACCGCCGGCGGCTCGCAGGCCGATCCGGAGGTGATGAAGCGGATCATCACGCTGTCCATGGCCGCCGCCGAGAACCCCACGTGGGAGACCGTGCAGGCCCGCATCAAGTGGTTGATGGCCGACAAGTCGAAGGGCTACGACGACATCGTCGCCAGCCGGCAGCGGGTGTACCGGCAACCCGGCTTCGTCGACGCGATGCGCGACATCATGGCACTGCAGGATCCCGAGATCCGTGCCCGCAATCTGATGAAACCCGATGACTACGGCGCGATCTCCGCGCCCACGCTGGTGCTGTGGACCAGTGACGACCCGACGGCCGACGTCAGCGAGGGCCGGCGGATCGCGGAGATGATCCCGGGCGCCCGCTTCGAGGTGATGCCCGGCTGCGGTCACTGGCCGCAGTACGAGGATCCGAAGACGTTCAACCGGCTGCACCTCGACTTCCTCCTTGGGCGGCAGTGATGAGCGCTTGCGCGAAGAGCAGAGGGCAGTGATGAGCGGAACCCTCCGCGAGGCCGATGTCGTCATCGTCGGAGGCGGGCCGGTCGGGCTCACGCTGGCCAACATCCTCGGCCTGCAGGACGTACGCACACTCGTCGTCGACGAGCGCGACAGCCTGATCGACTACCCGCGCGGCGTCGGCCTCGACGACGAGGCGCTGCGCACATTCCAGGCGATCGGCCTGGTCGACAAGGTGCTCCCGCACACCGTCCCGAACCAGATCCTGCGCTTCTTCGACCGCAACCGGCGGCTGCTCGCCGAGATGGCCCCGCCCGACGCCCGCTTCGGCTGGCCCAAGCGCAACGGATTCGTCCAGCCGATGGTCGACGCCGAACTGCTCGCGGGCCTCGACCGCTTCGACCACGTGCAGGTGGCCTGGGGCAGCCGGATGGAGGCGTGCGCCGAGACCGAAGGCGGCGTCACGGTGCGGCTGTCGGGTGACGAGAACCCGGTCACCGCGCGGTATCTCGTGGGGTGCGACGGCGGCCGCAGCGCCACTCGCAGGTTGATGGGGGTGTCGTTCGAGGGCACCACCTCGGCCACCCGGTGGCTGGTCGTCGACGTGGCCAACGATCCGCTGGGCCACCCCAACAGCGAGGTCGGTGCGGACCCGGAGCGGCCGTACGCCTCGATCTCGATCGCGCACGGAATCCGCCGGTTCGAGTTCATGATCCACGCCGACGAGTCCGACGAGCAGGTCGAGGAGCCGGCGTTCATCGAGCGGATGCTCGGCCGATTCGTTCCGGACCCGCAGCGCGTCGACGTGATCCGGCACCGGGTCTACACCCACCACTCCCGCATTGCCGGCGCATTCCGCGCCGGCAGGATGTTCCTGGCCGGCGACGCCGCACACCTGATGCCGGTGTGGCAGGGGCAGGGGTACAACAGTGGCATCCGCGACGCCGCCAACCTCGGCTGGAAGCTGGCGGCGGTGATCAAGGGCCAGGCCGGTGACGCGCTGTTGGACACCTACGACGTCGAACGCCGCAAGCACGCCCGGGCGATGATCGACCTGTCCACGATGGTGGGCCGCGTCATCTCCCCGACGAACCGTCGCGTTGCGGCGCTGCGCGACAGGGTGATCCGTGGCGCGTCCGTCGTCCCGACGCTGAAGCGCTACGTGCTCGAGATGCGGTTCAAGCCGATGCCGCGCTACGAGCAGGGTGCGGTCCACCACGACCACGCGCCGACGCCGACGTCGCCCACCGGCACGCTGTTCATCCAGCCCCGCGTCGACACCCGGGAGCAGGCGGGCGTGCTGCTCGACGACGTCCTCGGCACCGGATTCGCGGTGCTGTGCTGGAACAACAACCCGCGCGCCCTGCTCGGCGAGCAGATCTTCGACCGCTGGAAGGCATTGGGCGCCAGGTTTGTCGCCGCCCGGCCGGTGACCCAGTTGCACTGGACCGGACACGACGACCCCGACGTCGTGATCGTCGGCGACCGGACCGGCGCGGTGAAGGCGTGGTTCGACGCGCACGCCGAGTCGGTGCTGTTCCTGCGGCCGGACCGCTGCATCGCCGGCGCCTGCATCGCCCAGCGCGCACCCGAGACCAGCGAGGCACTGTTCGCGGTGCTGCATGTCACCCAGAGAGGAGGCAACGAACCAGATGGGAACCTCCACAACGGAAGTGGCGCTGTGCTGCATGTCGCACAGTCCACTGTTGAATCTTCCGGGACCGTCGCAGGAACTCCTTGACGACATCGGGACGGCCATCACGGACGCCCGAGACTTCGTCACCGCCTTCGACCCGGAGCTCGTCGTGATCTTCTCGCCCGATCACTACAACGGCTTCTTCTACCGGCTGATGCCACCGTTCTGCATCGGCACGTCCGCCCGCGGTGTCGGTGACTTCGGCACCCACGCCGGGCCGCTCGACGTGCCGGAGTCGACGGCCAACGACTGCGCGAGCGCGGTGTGGGAGGCCGGTGTCGACGTGGCGATCTCGGCCAGCATGGACGTCGACCACGGCACCGTCCAACCGCTCGAGAAGCTGTTCGGCGATCCGACGTCGCGCCCGGTGCTGCCGATCTTCATCAACTCCGTCGCCACCCCGCTCGGTCCGCTCAAACGGTCCCGGATGCTCGGTGCGGCGGTGGGCGGCTTCCTCGCCGGACTCGGCAAGCGGGTGCTGGTGATCGGCTCGGGCGGGCTGTCACACGACCCGCCGGTGCCGACGCTGGCGACGGCGCCGCCCGCCGCGCTGGAGCGCATCGTGCACGGGGCTCCGATGAGCACCGAGGCGCGGATGGCCAGGCAGGCCGCGGTGATCGACGCCGCACAGCATTTCGCCCGTGGCGAGAGCGGGCTGCAACCCCTGAACCCAGTGTGGGACCAGACGCTGCTGGAGATCCTCGACGAGGGCTGGCTGACCGACCTGGACGGCTGGTCGAATTCTTTCATCGCCCGCGAGGGCGGTAACTCCGGACACGAGATCCGCACCTGGGTGGCGGCTTTCGCCGCCCTGCAGGCCGCCGCGGGTGGCTACCGGACCGAACAGCGGTTCTACCGGGCGGCGCCGGACCTGATCGCCGGCTTCGCGATCCGGACGGCGGTCGCCGTATGACGTCCGCAGCGGCGGGCGCCGCGGGCTTCGACACCGAGGTCGACGTGCTCGTGATCGGTTCCGGCGGAGGCGGGATGACCGCTGCGCTGACCGCCGACGCGGCGGGGCTCGACACGCTGGTGGTGGAGAAGGCGTCGCAGTACGGCGGCTCCACCGCGCTGTCGGGCGGCGGCATCTGGGTTCCGGGCGCCCCGTCGCAGCGCCGGGCGGGATACGTGCCCGATCCCGACGAGGTGTTCACCTACCTGCGGACCATCACCGGCGGACTGGTCAGCGACGCGCGGTTGCGCACCTACGTCGACCGCGCGCCCGAGATGATGGAGTTCCTCGAACAACGCAGCACGTGGTTCGAATTCGTCTGGAAACCCGGCTACGCCGACTACTACCCGGAACTGCCCGGCGGCTCGGCGCTCGGCAGCACCATCAACGTGCCTGCCATCGACCTGCGGGAGCTGGGCGACGAGGAGCAGCAGCTGCTTGCGCCGCTCGCCCTCGCGCCGAAGGGAATCTGGTTCGCGCCCAAGGATCTGCGGCTGTTCTACCAGGTCAGGCAGAACTGGCGAGGCAAGGCGGTGCTGCTCAAACTCATCTGGCGGATGGTGCGGGCCCGGGTGTTCGGCGACCGGATGGCGGCGATCGGCCAGTCGCTGGCCGCGCGGATGCGGCTGGCGATGAAGCAGCAGGACATCCCCCTGTGGCTGGACGCACCGATGAGCGAGCTCGTCACCGACGACGGGGGAGCGGTGATCGGGGCCGTCGTCGAGAAGGACGGCCGGTCGGTGCGCATCCACGCGCGGCGCGGGGTGATCATCGCCGCCGGTGGCTTCGACCACGACATGACCTGGCGCCGCGAGTACCTGCCCGAGCTGGATAAGGACTGGAGCTTCGGCAATCCGGCCGCAACGGGTGACGGCATCCGGGCCGGACAGAAGGTCGGCGCGGCCACCGAGCTGCTCGACGAGGCGTGGTGGTTCCCGGCGATGTGCTGGCCGGACGGGCGGCTGCAGTTCATGCTGAACGAACGGATGATGCCCGCGCAGTTCGTCGTCAACGGGGCGGGGGAGCGTTTCATCAACGAGGCGGCGCCCTACATGGACTTCGCCCACGCGATGATCGAGGGCCATCGCACCGGTGTGGAGCACATCCCGTGCTGGCTGGTCACCGACGTCCGCTCGTTCCACCGCTACGTCGTCGGCGGCCACCTGCCGCTGCCGAAGATCCCGTTCGCGCCGGTGCCCACCGGGTGGAAGGTCCCGAAGGCCTGGCTCGATTCCGGAATCGTCAAGGCGGGTGACTCGTTCGAGGAGCTCGCCGCCGAGATCGGCGTGCCGCCGGGGCAGCTCCGCCGGACGGCCGAGCGGTTCAACGAACTGGCGCGCAGCGGCCACGACGACGACTTCAACCGCGGTGACAGCGCTTACGACAATTACTACGGCGACCCGACGCTGCCCAACCCGAACCTGCACCCGCTGGGCAGGCCGCCCTACTACGCGTTCCAGATCATCCTCGGGGACCTCGGCACCTCGGGTGGTCTGCGCACCGACGAGTTCGCCAGGGTGCTGCGCGAGGACGACACGGCGATCGCCGGACTCTACGCGGTCGGCAACGCATCGGCCGCGGTGATGGGCCGCAGCTACGCCGGGGCAGGCGCGACCATCGGCCCCGCCATGACGTTCGGCTATGTCGCCGCCCGGCACATCGCCGGCGGCGACACCGCCGACATCCCTTCGATCCCCCACCACTCGACCCTCGACAGCCCACGGAGGTAACCATGAAGATCTCGCTGTTCTACGAATTCCCGCTGCCGCGGCCGTGGTCTGACGACGACGAGCACCAGCTGTTCCAGCACGGCCTCGACGAGGTGGAGGCCGCCGACAAGGCCGGCTTCTCCACCGTCTGGCTCACCGAGCACCACTTCCTCGAGGAGTACTGTCACTCGACCGCTCCGGAGATGTTCCTGGCCGCGGCGAGCCAGCGCACCAAGGACATCCGGCTGGGCTTCGGTGTCATGCACCTGCCGCCGCCGATCAACCACCCCGCCCGCATCGCCGAGCGGGTCGCGACGCTGGACCACCTGTCCAACGGCCGTGTCGAGTTCGGCACCGGCGAGGGGTCGTCGGTGGCCGAGCTCGGTGGCTTCAACATCGACCCGGCCGACAAGCGCGCACAGTGGGAGGAGGCGCTCGAGGTCGCGATCCGGTGCATGACCGAGGCGCCGTTCTCCGGTTTCAAGGGCGAGCACGTGGAGATGCCCGCCCGCAACGTGATCCCCAAGCCGCTGCAGCAGCCCCACCCGCCGGTCTGGGTGGCCTGCACCAGGCCGTCGTCGGTGCAGATGGCCGCCCAGAAGGCGATCGGCGCGCTGAGCTTCGCCTACACCGGACCCGAGGCGCTCAAGGAGCGGGTGGACGGCTACTACCGGGAGTTCGAGGAGAAGGGCACTCCGATCACCCCGGCGATCAACCCGAACCTGCTCGCCATCGGCGGCGACCTGTCGATGATGGTCGCCAAGAGTGACGACGAGGCGCTGAAGAAGCTCGGAATCGGTGGCGGCTTCTTCTCGTTCGGCATCATGCACTACTACATGACCGGGATGCACACCCCCGGCCGCACCGGCGTGTGGGAGCTCTACGAGCAGGCGGTCAAGGAGGACCCGACGCTGGCCTACGGACCCGGCCGCGGCGCGATCGGCTCGCCGGACACGGTGCGGGAGTTCCTGCGCGGCTACGAGGCCAGCGGGGTCGACGAGATCATCCTGCTGCTCAACCCGCGCAGCCACGAGGGCACCATGGAATCGATCGAGATCATGGGCAAAGAGATCCTGCCCGAGTTCATCGAGCGCGACCAGAAGGCCGTGACGGACAAGGCGAAACGCCTCGAGCCCGTCATCGAGAAGGTGGAGTCGCGGCGCGAAGCGTCCGACGCGCCGCTCTTCGACGAGACCTATTCCTTCGGCGGCCTGCCGACCGGCCGCGGCGGCAAGTTCACCGCCGGTGAGATCCCCGAGGCGATGGCCGAGATCAACGAAGGCCGCGTGAAGGCGGCGCAGGCGGAGAAGGCAGCGCGCGAGCAGGCGGGCTGACGGCGGTGAACGAGGTCGGCGATCGATGGCGTTACGACGGCAAGCGGGTGGTCGTCACCGGCGTCGCGTCCGGGATCGGCGCGCACGTGGCCCAGCAGGTCACGTCGCTCGGCGGTGAGGTCATCGGGCTCGACCTCCGGCCGCCCGCGGTGCAGATCGCGTCGTTCATCGACCTCGACCTGTCCAGCGAGCCGTCGATCGACCACGCCGCCGCCTCGATCGGCGGCAGGGTCGACGCCCTGTTCAATGTCGCGGGCGTGTCGTCGGGCATCGGTGATCCGCGCAGGGTGGTCACCATCAACTTCCTCGGCACCAGGCGGTTCACCGAGGCGATCGTCCCTGCCATGCCGCCCGGGTCGGCGATCGCCAACGTGTCTTCGCTGGCGGCATCGGCATACCGCGAGAACGCAACGGTGACAGCAGGACTGGTGGAGACGGCGACGATCGACGAGGGCCTCGAGTGGTGCGCGGCCAACCCGGAGGCCCTGGCCGACGGCGGTGGCTACCGGCTGGCCAAGGAGGCCATCATCCTCTACGGCATGGCGCAGGTCTGCGCGTTGGGCGCCAGGGGCATTCGCATCAACTGCACCGCACCCGGGGTCACCGACACCCCGATCCTCGACCAGTTGCGCACCGCCTACGGCCAGGACTTCCTCGACGCCTTCCGCACGCCGCTGGGCCGGGTGTCCACGCCGGACGAACAGGCCAGCGTGCTGGTCTTTCTCAACAGCGCTGCCGCCAGCTACATCACCGGTCAGGTGATCTGGGTGGACGGCGGCACCGTCGGCGAGAGCGACCTCGCCGCATCGGTGCCGCGCCGCACCGCCGACAGCGCGCAGGAGTGAGACGATGGCGAGCCTGAACGACTTCCGCCGACTCGGTGACGACGTCCGCAACTGGGGCCGCTGGGGTGACGACGACGAACTGGGCACCCTGAACTTCATCACCGTTGAGAAGGTGGCGCAGGCTGCCGGCCTGGTGCGGCACGGCAAGGTGTTCTCGCTGGGAGTGGACTTCGGCTCGTCGGGACCGCAGGGCGCATTCCAGTACCGGCCCAACCCGATCCACGTGATGACCGTCGACGGCGGCGACGCCGAGACGCTGGTCAAGTACGGCCCGGACTGGTTCAAGAACACGGTGGCCCAGCAGCTCTCGGGGTACTTCGTCGACAATCCGTTCCGGTTCAACGACGACATGGTGATCATGCCGCTGCAGGCCGCCACGCAGTGGGACGCGTTGTCGCACGTGTACTACGACGACAAGCTGTACAACGGGTTTCCCGCGAATTCGGTGACGAGCCTCGGCGCGTTCCACTGCGGAATCGACAAGGTGGATCCGAAGGGCATCACCACCCGCGGGGTGCTGCTGGACCTGGTCCGTCACCGCGGCGCGCAGACTTTCCTCGAACACGGAAAACCCATCACCCCCGAGGAACTCGACGAGGTGGCCCGCGCACAGGACGTCACGGTCGAACGCGGCGACGTCGTGCTGATCCACACCGGCTGGTGGGCGCGATTCCTGGAGAACCGCGACGGCACCGAGCCGTACTCCGGCCTGGACTGGCGGTGCGCATCGTGGCTGCACGACCACGAGATCGCCGCGGTCGCCGCGGACAACCTGATGGTCGAGGACCCGGTGTCGGGCATCGAGGGCACGATCCTGCCGCTGCACATGCTGTGCCTGCGCGACATGGGCCTGATGCTCGGCGAGTACTGGGACCTGACCGCGCTGTCCGCCGACTGTGCCGCGGACGGCGTGTACGAATTCCAGCTGATCGCACCGCCTCTGCGCTTCACCGGCGCCGTGGGCTCACCGGTGAATCCGATCGCCATCAAATGACGGGAGACGACATGACCGTGACGGAAACGGCGGCGGCGCAGACCGAGAGCGCGCAGCGGCCGCTGGTGGTGGGGCTCGGCGGCACCCTGCGGGAGAATTCGTCGACCGAACGCGCGGTGCGGCACTGCCTGCAGTCCGTCGAGCGCGAAGGCGGCCGCATCCGCATGTTCGCCGGGCCGGACCTCGACCTGCCGATGTACGCCCCGCACCAGCTCGAGCGCACCCCGAAGGCACTCGAGCTCGTCGGGGCGCTTCGCGATGCCGACGCCGTCGTCGTGGGATCGCCGGGCTACCACGGCGCCGTGTCCGGACTGGTCAAGAACGCGCTCGACTACATCGAGGACCTGCGCGAGGACGCGCGGGTGTACCTCGACGACACACCGTGGGGCTGCATCAGTTGCGCCTACGGGTGGCAGGCCGCGGTCGGCACCCTCGGGCAGCTGCGGTCGATCGGCCACGCGCTGCGGGCCTGGCCGACGCCGCTGGGCGTGGCGATCAATTCGGCCGACCGGATCTGGGACGAAGCGGGCGAACTCGTCGACGAGCCGGTGCGCAACCAGCTCGACATGCTAGCCGGCCAGGTGCTCACCTTCGCCCGCGCGCACAGGAACACCACGTGACGTTCACCCGGCGGTCGACGACGGTCGACGGTCTGGCCACCGCGTATCTGGAGGCCGGCGACGGCGACCCGGTGGTGCTGCTGCACGGCGGCGAGTTCGGCGTCACCGCCGAGATCGGCTGGGAGCGATTGATTCCCGCACTCGCGTCGAAGTACCGGGTGCTGGCCCCCGACATGCTGGGGTTCGGCGGTTCGGCAAAGGTGGTCGACTTCACCGACGGCCGTGGGATGCGGATCCGCCACGTCGCCCGCTTCTGCGAGACGCTCGGCGTTGCTGCCGCCCACTTCGTCGGGAACTCGATGGGGGCGATCAATCTCCTGGTGGACGCCACGTCGGAGGCGCCGGTGCTTCCGGTGCGCAGCATGACGATCATCTGCGGTGGCGGCGAAATCCAGCGCAACGAGCATTCCGGCGCGCTCTACGACTACGACGCCAGCCTGCCGGCGATGCGCCGCATCATCGCGGCGCTCTTCGCCGATCCCTCGTATCCCGAGGACGACGACTACGTGCGGCGGCGCTACGAGTCCAGCATCGCGCCCGGAGCGTGGGAAGCGCTGGCCGCAGCGCGGTTTCGCCGTCCCGGCCTCGAGCCGCCGCCGCTGCCGTCGAGTAGACGCGCCTACGATCGGATCACTGTGCCGACGCTGATTGTCGAGGGCGGCCGCGACAAGCTGCTGCCCGCGGGCTGGGCGGCCGAGATCGCCGGCCAGATCGCCGGCGCGCGCTCCGCGGTGGTCGACGGCGCCGGGCACTGCCCACAGATCGAGCAACCCGCGGCGGTCGACGCCCTGCTGTCGGACTTCCTGGCCGACGTCGCCCACAGAGAGGTGCCCGCACAATGACCACCGGTGAACTCGAGGGCAAGGTCGCCGTGATCACGGGTGGGGCGTCGGGCCTCGGCGAAGGGCTGGTGCGACGATTCCACGCCGAGGGCGCGACGGTGGTGTTCGGCGACATCGACACCGAACTCGGCGCGGCGCTGGCCGGTGAACTCGGTGCGCGCGCCGAGTTCATCGAGACCGACGTCTCCGACATCGGCCAGGTGGGCACGCTGGTGTCGACGGCGGTCGCGGAGTACGGCGGTCTGCACGTGATGATCAACAACGCAGGGGTCTCGGGGAAGATGTTCCCGAAGTTCCTCGACGACGACCTCGCCGACTTCCACCAGGTGATGGCGGTCAATGTGCTCGCGGTGATGGCAGGCACCCGGGACGCCGCACGGCACATGTCCGAACACGGCGGCGGCTCGATCATCAACCTGACGTCGATCGGCGGCATCCAGGCCGGCGGCGGCGTGATGACCTACCGGGCGTCGAAGGCCGCCGTCATCCAGTTCACCAAGTGTGCCGCCATCGATCTGGCGCACTGGGAGGTCCGGGTCAACGCCATCGCGCCGGGGAACATCCGCACCGCGATCGTGCGGAAGTCGGCGACGGGCGAGGACGCGGCGCGACTCGAGGAGTTCGAGGCGAGGATCCGTGCGCAGATGCGCAGCGACCGCCCGCTCAAGCGGGAAGGCACCGTCGACGACGTCGCGGAGGCGGCGCTGTACCTGGCGGGGGACCGGTCGCGTTATGTCACCGGGACGATCCTCCCGATCGACGGCGGCACGGTGGCAGGCAAGGTCATCGCGCGCAAGGAGAAGCCGTCGGCATGACGGTCGCCGACCATAAATCAGTCGCTTGACTTAAAGGCTGTGACCGGCTTCACTATGAAGGTGACCACTGCGAGAGTTGCCCGCGCCGACAGGGCCAGCGGAACCCAGGAGGCGATCCTCAAGGCGGCCGAGCGGCTCTACGCCGAACACGGGGTCTTCGCGGTATCGAACCGCCAGGTCAGCGAGGCCGCCGGACAGGGGAACAACGCCGCCGTCGGCTACCACTTCGGCACCAAGGCCGACCTGGTACGCGCGATCGAGGAGAAGCACCGCGGGCCCATCGAGCGGCTGCGCGAGAAGATGGTCGCCGAGCTCGGACCCGCGCCGGACATGCGGGACTGGGTCAGCTGCCTGGTGCGCCCGCTCACCGACCACCTCGAGGCGCTCGGCAACCCGACCTGGTACGCGCGGTTCGCCGCGCAGGTGATGACCGACCCGGCCTACCACAGCATGATCGTCAGGGACGCCCTGTCGTCGCCGTCGCTCGTCGAGGTCATCAACGGCATCGCCGCCTGCCTGCCGGAACTGCCCGCCGACGTCCGCGCGGAACGAAACGTCATGGGGCGCAACCTGTTGATGCACAGCTGCGCCGACCGCGAACGCGGAATGGCGCAGGGCACCGCCGTGCCGCGGGCATCCTGGTCCGGGGCGGCGTCGGGTCTGATCGATGCGATCGTCGGGTTGTGGCTCGCCCCGGTCTCCGAGGAACCCTGATGAAGATCACCGTCGACCAGGACAAGTGCGTGTCGTCCGGCCAGTGCGTGCTGAACGCCGCGGACGTCTTCGACCAGCGAGACGAGGACGGCGTCGTCGTCCTGCTCGTCGACAGCCCACCGGCCGACCTGGCCGAACCGACCCGCGACGCGGCGGCAGCCTGCCCGGCGCTGGCCATCCACATCGAGGAGTGAAACACCCACCATGTCGGACACCCTGACCGGAACCGAGGCCGACGTCACGGCCGAGATCCCCGACTACCCGATGGAACGCGACGCCCGCTGCCCGTTCGCGCCGCCATCGCTGATGCTGCAGATGAACGAGACCAAACCGCTTTCGCGGGTGCGGATCTGGAACGGCAGCACCCCGTGGCTGATCACCGGTCACGCCGTCGCCCGGGAACTGTTCGCCGATGCCCGCGTCAGCGTCGACGACCGCCGCGAGGGTTTCCCGCACTGGAACGAGCACATGCTCTCCACGGTGAACAAGCGGCCGCGCTCGGTGTTCACCTCGGATGCCGAGGAGCACACCCGGTTCCGCCGCATGCTGTCCAAGCCGTTCACCTTCAAGCGGGTCGAGGCGCTGCGCGCGACCATCCAGGAGGTCACCGACGAGTGCATCGATGCGATCCTGGCCGGCCCGCAACCCGCCGACATCGTCGCCAAGCTCGCGCTGCCGGTGCCCACCAAGGTGATCAGCGACATGCTCGGCGTGCCGTATGAGGACCACGAATTCTTCCAGGAGCACGCGAACGCCGGGTTGGCCCGCTACGCGGCCGCGGATGCGATGCAGAAGGGTGCGATGAGCCTGCATCAGTACCTCATCGACCTCGTTGAGGAGAAGCAGGCCAATCCGGCCGAGGACGCGGTGTCGGATTTGGCCGAGCGGGTGACCGCAGGCGAGATCAGCGTCAAGGAGGCCGCCCAGCTGGGCACCGGCCTGCTCATCGCCGGACACGAGACCACCGCCAACATGATCGGCATCGGCGTGCTCGCGTTGCTGGAGAACCCCGAACAGGCTGCGCTGCTGCGTGACTCGGACGACCCGAAGTTCATCGCCAACGCCGCCGAGGAACTGATGCGATACCTGTCCATCATCCAGAACGGCCAGCGCCGCGTCGCCATCGAGGACATCGAGATCGGCGGCGAGACCATCCGCGCCGGCGAGGGCATCATCATCGACCTTGCGCCGGCGAACTGGGACGCCAACGCCTACCCCGAGCCGGAGAGGCTGGACTTCACCCGCGGCCCCGGACAACAGCTGGGCTTCGGCTACGGCCGCCACCAGTGCGTCGGGCAGCAGCTGGCGCGCGCCGAACTGCAGATCGTCTTCCACACCCTGCTGCGCCGCATCCCCACGCTGAAGTTGGCCATCCCGCTCGAGGAGGTGCCGTTCAAGCACGACCGGCTCGCCTACGGCGTCTACGAACTGCCCGTCACCTGGTGACCGGCCCCTAAACCACCAGCCCGATTGGAGACACCGATGTCCACGCCTACCGTCCCTTCACAGTCAACCCTTTATCCGCCCGAGGGCTGGGGTGCGCCCAAGTTCCGCAAGGGCCACGCCACCCAAGACCTCGGTCTTCCCGCCGGCACCGAGATCTTCTCCGCCGACAACCACATCTCGGTGGCCGACGACATCTTCTACGAACGCTTCCCCGAGGAGCTCAAGGGCGCCGCGCCGCGCATCTGGTACGAGGACGGCGCCTACATGGTCGGGATGAAGGGCAAGGCGTGGACCGGCGGCGATTTCGGCCGCGTCCTCATGCAGTACGACGACCTGGCCGGGGCTGCATCGAACAACATCGAGGCCCGCATCCGGGAGCTCAAAGAGGACGGCATCGACAAGGAACTCGCGTTCCCCAACGCCGTGCTGGCGCTGTTCCACTATCCCGACAAGTCGTTGCGCGAGCGGGTCTTCCGGATCTACAACGAGCACATCGCCGATCTGCAGGAGCGCAGCAACGGCCACTTCTACGGCGTCGGCCTGATCAACTGGTGGGACCCCAAGGGCACCCGCAGCACGCTCGAAGAGCTGAAGGCGTTGGGCCTCAAGACGTTCCTGCTGCCGCTGAACCCCGGCAAGGACGACGAGGGCAACATCTACGACTACGGCAGCACCTCCATGGACGCCGTCTGGGACGAGATCGAGGCGGCCGGACTGCCGGTCAGCCACCACATCGGCGAGACCCCTCCGAAGACGCCATGCCAGCACAACAGCGTGGTCGTCGGCATGATGGTCAATGTCGACTCGTTCCGCGAGCAGTTCGCCAAGTACGTGTTCTCCGGCATCCTGGACCGGCACCCGTCGTTGAAGATCGGCTGGTTCGAGGGCGGGATCGCCTGGGTGCCCACCGCACTGCAGGATGCCGAGCACATGCTGGCGTCCTACCGGCACATGTTCAACCACGAGCTCGAGCACGGTGTCCGCCACTACTGGGACAACCACATGAGCGCGTCGTTCATGGTGGACCCGCTCGGTTTGGCGCTCATCGATCGGATCGGCGTCGAGAACGTGATGTGGTCGTCGGACTACCCGCACAACGAGAGCACGTTCGGGTATTCGGAGAAATCGCTGGCCACCGTGGTCGATGCGGTCGGGCCGGAGAACGCCGCGAAGATCATCAGCTCCAACATCAAGAACTTCCTGGGAGTCTGATGACCGCCACCTTCGCCACGTCGAGCGGGCTCTCCCAGCTCGACATCCCCGACCTGCCCGACCGCGAGCGGATGTACCGCGAATGCGGTGCGCGGCTGCGGGATTCCATGAAGGCCAAAGGCGTCGGCGCGCTGGTCCTGCTGGGCAACGGCAACGTCGTCTACGCGACCGGCGCCAGCTGGCCGCTACTGGATGCGGGTCTGTCCCATGTCGAGCGGCCGGTGGCCGTCGTGCTGGCGGACGATGAGCACCCACACCTGTTCATGCCCTTCAAGGAGGGCAGCGCATTCGACACCGAGGTGCCGACCGACCACGTGCACGGGCCGCTGTACCTCGAATTCGACGAGGGCGTCGAGCACTTCGGCCGGGTGTTGGCCGCGCTCGCGCCACCGGGGACGACCATCGCGGTCGACGAACTCACCGGTGCGATGCGCCGCGCCGCGGACCGCCTGTTCCCTGCCGGCCCGCCCTCGGACGCGGCGCAGGTGATCGGCCCGGCCAAACTGGTCAAGACCGTCGACCAGATCGCGGCCGTCCGGAAGGCCTGCCGCATCACCGAAGAGGCGGTCGCCGACGTGCAGGCATCACTCGCCGTCGGTGTGCGCCAGATGGACCTGTCCGCGCACTTCGTCCGCCGCGCCTTCGAGCTCGGCGCCACCACGAACATGATCGAAGCCATCTGGCAGGTGATGCCGACGACGCGGGACAGCGGCGCGGTGTGGACCACCACGGGCGATCTGGCGTTGCCGCTGCTGCCGACGCAGCAGGAACTGGCCGAGGGTGACGTGCTGTGGACCGACATCAGCATCACCTACGAGGGGTACTGCTCGGACTGGGGACGCACCTGGGTCGTGGGGCGAGAACCCACGCCCCGCCAGCAGGATCAGTTCGCCAAGTGGCGCCACATCCTCGACGCGGTCCTGGCGGTGACGAAGGCCGGCGCCACCTCCGGTGACCTCGCCCGCGCGGCGATCGCGGCCAACGGCGGCACCAAACCCTGGCTGCCGCATTTCTACCTCGGTC
Organism: Mycolicibacterium arseniciresistens; assembly: GCF_030519285.1. Lineage (NCBI taxonomy): Bacteria > Bacillati > Actinomycetota > Actinomycetes > Mycobacteriales > Mycobacteriaceae > Mycobacterium > Mycolicibacterium arseniciresistens. The sequence goes on along the minus strand of NZ_JAUMSQ010000062.1, from coordinate 5,704 downwards.
ACGGCATCGGCACGAATGCCGCCGAAATGCCGATGATCGGAACGGATCTCGGCCAGGAGTTCGACGACAACTTCGTCTTCCCCGCGGGGATGTTGCTGGTGCTCGAACCCGTCATCTGGGAGGACGGCACCGGGGGCTACCGCAGTGAGGAGATCGTGGTGATCACCGAGGACGGGTGTCAATCGATCACGAACTACCCCTACGCGCCGTACGGGCAGACACTGATAGGCCTACAAAAATGAGTGAAGAGATCGTTCCCGACGACCTGACCCTGCGGACCGGACGACGGCAGCGGGTGCTGGCGCAGATGGCGGCTCACGACCTCGACATCCTGGTGCTCGGCCGGCAGGCCAACGTCCGCTACGTCACCGGCGCCCCACAGCTCTGGGTCGCGGGCACCCGGCCGTTCGCCCCGATCTGCGTACTGGTCCGCGCCACCGGAGACATCCACCTCAACAGCAGCTGGGACGAGGGCATACCGGAGGAGATCGACCACGAGCACCTCTACGGCCTGGCGTGGAATCCGATGACGCTGATCGAGGTGCTCAAGGGGATCGACGGAGCGGCCGGCGCGAGCCGCGTGGGCACCGACGCCATGTCCCCGACGTTCGCGCAGCTGCTGCCCCTGTCGTTCCCCAACGCCGAATTCGTCGACGGGGAGATCGCGATGAAGGCGGCGCGGCGGGGAAAGACCGTCGACGAGCTCGTGGTGTTGCGCCGAGCGCTCGCGGTGGCCGAACGTGGGCTTGCCGCAGCGGTGTCCGGGCTCGCGGACGGCATCACCGAGCAGGCGCTGAACGGTGTGCTCATGGAGGCGATGGCGGCCGGCGGGTTCAGCACCTCGGCCACCCAGGACGGGGTGTGGGTCACCTCCCGCGAGCATGCGTGGCGGGTCGGGCGCCGCGACGGCCGGATCGCCGAGGGCGATCTGGTGGCGCTCGCCGCCGGTGCACTGGCCGACGGTTATGTCGGCGAGGTGGGGCGCACCTACCCCGTGGGCGAGGTCAAGGGTGCCGACGCGCTGTATCGCCGCTCGAATGACCTGTGGGAGCGGCTACTCGACGCGTGCAATCCCGGTGCGCCTGCCAGTGCTCTGCTCGACGCATACGAGGCTGCCGGTGAGGCGCTGCCGCCCATTCCGGTGGCTCACGGCCTCGGGCTGGGTTTCGACCCTCCGGTGGTCTCGCCCGATCTGCCTGCCACCTGTGCTGCCGAACGGCTCGACCCCGGGACGGTGCTGGCCGTCACGGCGTACGTGTGGGAGCCGGGCGTGGGCGCGGTGTTCCAGCGGGATGCCGTGTTGGTCACCGACTCCGGCCCGGAGGTGCTGACCACCAGTCCGACGTACACCGGTGCGAAGGTCGGCGTCACGCATGGCTGAGCGGCCCTCGCCGGAGGAGATCATCCTCTACAAGAAGGACCCGAAGACCAAGATCGCGACGATCACCTTCAATCGGCCGGAGTTCCTCAACGCGCCGACGTCGGCGGCCCGGTTGCGTTACGCCGACCTCTGCCGCGCGGCCACCGTCGACAACGACGTCAAGGTGCTGGTGATCCGCGGCGTCGGGGACAACCTGGGCAGCGGCGCCGACCTCCCGGAGTTCATGGAGGGCAACGACAACCCCGAACTGCGGCTGGCCGAGCTGCGCCTCGAGGACGAGGGCGTCGGCGACGTGACCTATCCGCCGAAGGGCACCTTCCGCAACGGCGCGACGATCAGTGCCTGGTACGCCAACGTGCAGGCGGGCAACCGGCCGCTTCAGGAGCTCAAGAAGATCAGCATCGTCGAGGCCAAGGGGTACTGCTACGGCTGGCACTTCTATCAGTGCGCCGACGCCGATCTGGTGATCTCCAGCGACGACGCGCTGTTCGGGCATCCGTCGTTCCGGTATTACGGCTGGGGACCCCGGATGTGGACCTGGATCCAGATGATGGGGTTGCGCAAATTCCAGGAGATGGTGTTCACCGGCCGGCCCTTCACCGCCGCGGAGATGTACGACTGCAACTTCCTCAACCGGGTCGTCCCCCGGGAGGACCTGGAGGCCGAGACGGCCAAGTACGCCCGGGCGTGTGCGCGTAACCGGCCGGTGGACACGGTGTTCCAGCAGAAGCTGTTCTTCGAGGTGTTCAAGCAGCACCAGGGGGAGTACATGGGCAGCCTGCTGTCGGCGTTCTTCGAGTCGATGGGCAGCGGCGTGGCCAACGACGACGCCGACGACCTCGACATGAACGAGGCCATCGGCAGCGGCCTGGCCGGCGCGGTGAACGACAACGACAGCAAGTTCCCGCCCGACTTCCGGCTGAGCAAGTCGAACCGCGCGAAGAAGGAGTGAGCGTGCCGCCGCTGGCCGGCTACCGCGTCATCGACCTGTCCACCGGCATCGCCGGCGCCTACTGCACCAAGCTGCTGGCCGACGGCGGCGCCGAGGTCGTCAAAGTCGAACCGCCGCAGGGTGACCCGTTGCGGCGGTGGTCGGCCTCGGGCGCCGATATCGCCGCCGGGGCCGACGGCGCGCTGTTCACCTTCCTCGCGAGCTCCAAGCACAGCGTGGTGGCCGATCCCACCGACGGGTCAGACGCCGACTTCGTCGACGGGCTGCTGGCGGGGGCGGACGCCGTCGTCTGGTCGCGCGGCTCCGATGTGGCTGAGCACCAGCGGTTCTCGCCGGCCGACATGCACGGGCGTCATCCCCGGCTCACCGTCACCGCGATCACACCCTTCGGCCTGACCGGACCCTGGCGCGACCGGGCGGCCACCGAGTTCACCCTGCAGGCCTGGTCGGGCGGGATCGTCGGCCTCGGCCGGGGAGCCGCCGACCGCGCGCCGGTGTACGTCGGCGGGCAGGTCGGGGAATATCTGGCCGGCGCCTACGCCGCCGCCGCCACACTCGCCGCGCAGCACCGCGGCGGCGCGCTCATCGACCTGTCGATGCTGGAGACGCAGATCCTCGGCCTGACGTACTACCCGGTGACGTTCCACGAGATGCTCGGCAGGCCGTGGCGCGACGCCCGCCGCCTCACCGTCCCGGGCATCGCGCAGGCCGCCAACGGACTCGTCGACATCGGGTGCGGCACCGCGCAGCAGTGGTTCGACCTGTGCGCGATGACCGGCCACGAGGAGTGGATCGACGAGGACTCATCCCTGTCGATCACCCAGCAGGCCAACGAGAAGGCCGAGGAACTGTACGCCTGGGTGCGCAGCCAGGCCGTCGACGACATCCGCGACCTCGCCACCGCGTTCCGCATCCCCAACGCACCGGTGGCCAACGGCGCCAACATCACCGAACTCGACCACTTCCGCGAGCGCGGTTCGTTCACCACCGATCCGCGCGACGGCTTCGACCGACCCGGCCCGCCGTACCGGACCTCGCCGCCGCTGCTCAGCCCGCCTCGCCCCGCGCCGCGTCTGGGCGAACACACCGAGGCTCATCGCCGGAACTGCATTCCCGGCGATCAAGAGCGCGGCCTGACGACCGGGAATGGCCCCCGCAAGCGGGAGGTACCCCCGGTTCCGGCGCAGCTGCCGTTCGAGGGGATGCGGGTGCTGGACATGACGACGTTCTGGGCGGGGCCGTCGTGCACCCACATGCTCGCGCTGCTGGGCGCCGAAGTGATCCACGTCGAGTCCACCCGCCACCCGGACGGCACCCGCCTGATCGCAGGCATCCCGGCGACCGAACCGCAGTGGTGGGAGCGCTCGCCGATCTTCTCGGGGCTCAACACCAACAAGAAGGGCCTGACCCTCGACCTGCAGTCCGAGCGGGGCCGCGCCCTGCTCGACCGGCTGATCCCGACCTGCGACGTGATCGTCGAGAACTTCACCCCGCGGGTGCTCGACCAGATCGGCCTCGACTTCGCGAAGGTGCAGTCGCTGCGGCCCGACGCGATCATGGTGCGGATGCCAGGCTTCGGGCTGGACGGGCCGTGGCGCGACAACCCGGCATTCGCCTACGTCATCGAGGCCGCCGCCGGGATCAGCTGGCTCACCGGCTATCCCGACCGCAACCCGAACGAGCCCTACTCGGTCGGCGACCCGAATGCCGGGATCCACGCGCTCAACGGTCTGCTGCTCGCCATCGAGCACCGCCGCCGCACGGGCGAGGGTGTGCTGGTGGAGGCCGCCATGGTGGACGCCGCCCTGAATGTGGCCGCTGAACAGGTCATCGAGTACTCGGCCTACGGCGCGGTGCTGCAGCGGGCGGGCAACCGCGGCCCCACCGCCGCACCACAGAACCTGTACCGCACCAGCGGGATCGACGAGTTCGGCCGCGAGGACTGCTGGGTGGCCGTGGCCGTCGCCAGCGACGAGCAGTGGGCGTCACTGGTCGACGCACTCGGCCGTCCGGAGTGGGCGACGGCTCCGGAGCTGGCGACCATCACGGGCAGGCGGGTGCAGCACGACCTGATCGACGACCGGCTCGGGGAGTGGACGGCGCAGCGCACCGCCGACGACGTCGTCGAAACGCTATGGGCGGCAGGGGTTCCAGTGGCTAAGGTCATGCAGCCGCACCGGCAGACCGAGCTGCCACAGTTGACCGCACGCGGCTTCTTCGAAGACGTCGGCCACCCCGTCAACGACCCGACGCCGCACAGTGCGCTGCCGTTCCGGCTGTCGCCGGGGCCGCAGCGGTTCCATCGCCACCCCGCCCCGCTGCTGGGCCAGCACAACGACGAACTGCTCACCGAGCTCGGGTTGTCCGCGGCGGAGATCGCCGAGCTGGAGGCCGACGACGTGATCGGGCATGCACCGCCGTCGCACCGGCCCCGCAAGGTCACCCGCTGAGCTGTTTGGTTAGCTCACTGACATGACCATCGACCCGTCGCAGATCCTGCTCACCGGCCGCACGGCGGTGGTGACCGGCGGGGGAGTCGGCATCGGCCGCGGAATCGCAGCAGGGCTGGCGGCTTTCGGCGCACGCGTCGCGATCTGGGAGCGTGATCCCGGCACCTGTGCGGCCGCAGCGGAGTCGATCGGCGCGCTGGGCCTCGCCACCGACGTGCGCGACGCCGCACAGGTCGACGCGGCGCTCGAGCGCACCGCCGCCGAACTCGGCCCGGTGCGGATCCTCGTCAACAACGCGGGCGGCGTGTTCCCGAGTCCGCTGCTCGACACCAGCGAAAACGGCTGGGATGCACTGTACAAAGCGAACCTGCGGCACGTCCTGCTGTGCACGCAGCGGGTGTCGCGACAACTGGCGGCGGCGGGGCTGTCGGGCAGCGTCATCAACGTCACCTCGATCGAGGGGGTGCGCGCCGCTCCCGGGTACGCGGCCTACGCGGCGGCGAAGGCGGGCGTCATCAACTACACCCAGACCGCGTCTTTCGAGCTGGCGCCGCACGGCATCCGGGTCAACGCGCTGGCGCCCGACATCACCGTCACCGAGGGCCTGCTGGCGATGTCGCGCGGCGGTCTGCCCGACAAGCTGAACCACACGGTGCCGCTCGGCCGGCCCGGCCACGTCGACGAGATGGCCTCGGCGGCGGTGTTCCTGGCGTCCGACATGTCGAGCTACATCACCGGTCAGACCATCCACGTCGACGGCGGTACCCATGCGGCGGGCGGCTGGTACCGCCATCCGGAGTCCGGTGCCGCGACGCTTGGGCCGCCGACTTAGCAGCGGAACGGGGCTGCGCCTCGATCCTCAGCGAGGCACGAACTCGGCAATGTGACGGCGGTACAACGGGATCCGCTGCGGCAGGTACT
>NZ_JAUMSQ010000061.1:0-632 GCF_030519285.1 Mycolicibacterium arseniciresistens | reverse complement strand
CGACTTAGCAGCGGAACGGGGCTGCGCCTCGATCCTCAGCGAGGCACGAACTCGGCAATGTGACGGCGGTACAACGGGATCCGCTGCGGCAGGTACTTGTCGTACCCCTCTGCGATGATGGGGTCATGTCCTCGAGCGCAACGTCTTTCGCTCCTTCGGTGAGGCCGAAGGACCGGCTCGATGTGTTGTTCGATGAGATCGCGGAGTTGTGCGGTCAGCGCAATGCGATCGACGGGCGGCTGGTGGAGATCGTCGCCGAGATCGACCGCGACGGATTGTGGGGGATGACGGGTGCGCGGTCGGTGGCGGCGATGGTGGCGTGGAAGACCGGGTCGTCACCGCGCAACGCTGAAATCGTTACCGCCGTCGCGCAGCGGTGGGAGGAATTGCCGCGCTGCACCCAACTCTTGCGCGACGGTCGGGTGTCACTCGATCAGGTCGGGGTGATCGCCGAGAAGGCCGGGCCGGGCTCGGATGCGCACTACGCCCAGTTGGTCACCGCCGCGACGGTGAACCAGTTGCGCACCGCGATCAAGCTCGAACCCCCACCCCCACCGAAACCGGAACCCGACCCCAAACCGGAACCTGCACCGACGTACAGCAAGACCTGCGACGACAAGGGCACTACCTAT
>NZ_JAUMSQ010000602.1:0-301 GCF_030519285.1 Mycolicibacterium arseniciresistens | reverse complement strand
GCCGTCAGCAGCGCGGCCAGCGCCTCGGGCGTGGTGCGGTCGGTGGACAGCACCACCGCGCGGCCGCCCCTGCGCACCGCGGTGTGCGGGTCGGCGGTGACGAGGCTGATCACCTCGGTGTCCTGCACGCTCCAGCCGAGCCGGGCGCAGGCCAGCGTCACCGAGGAGACGTGCGGCAGCACCGACACCCGGTCCGCGCCGAACCGCCGGATCAGCGTGGCGCCGATCCCGTGCAGCATCGGGTCACCGCTGGCCACCACGTGCACGTCGCCGGTGGCCTCGCCGAGCGCCGCGAGCGCCG
>NZ_JAUMSQ010000601.1:0-311 GCF_030519285.1 Mycolicibacterium arseniciresistens | reverse complement strand
GGTGTGGTGGTGGTGCGCGACGGCGCCGCCCTGGCCGCCCGGCTGGCGCCCGCAGGTGCGAGAACGGCTGCGCCGATGGAGTGTTCACCTGCAGGCAGCTATCTGATCACCGGCGGCACCGGCGCGCTGGGCCTGCGGATGGCGCAGCGGTTGGCCGACCTGGGCGCCCGGCGGTTGGTGCTGCTCTCCCGGTCGGGACTGCCCGAGCGGTCGGCATGGGGCGAGCACGCCGATTCGGAGGCGGTGCGCGGGGTGCGGGCGCTGGAGGACCGGGGCCTCTCGGTCACCGTCGCCGCCCTCGACGTCGGCGC
>NZ_JAUMSQ010000600.1:0-313 GCF_030519285.1 Mycolicibacterium arseniciresistens | reverse complement strand
CGAGGCCCGGTTGCATGCGCGGTTGGCGGAGTTGGAGACGGCCAAGGCCGCCTGTGCGGCGGGGCAGGCGCGGGTGGCCGCTGACCTGGACGCTCTGCGCCGTGCGCGCGAAGCCGCCGCGGGGGTGCCGGCATCGAAGCGGGGTCGGGGTTTGGCCACCGAGATCGCCCTGGCCCGACGTGCCTCACCCAATCAGGGTGGCCGTCATCTGGGGTTGGCCCGCGCGCTCGTGTATGAGATGCCGTGCACGCTGGCGGCGTTGGAGTGCGGGGTGCTCACCGAGTGGCGGGCGACGATCATCGTGCGGGAGTCG